>DASXWF010000057.1:0-2746 GCA_036503835.1 Polyangiaceae bacterium
CGTAGGCGCGCTGGCGTGCGGCGAGGTCGCGCCGCAAGAGCTCGAGGCCGGCGCCCGAGCCCTGGCTGACGAGCTGGTTCACGGCCGTCTGGTCGGCGTCCGGCGTCACCGGCAAGAGCGTGTAGGTCGCGATCAGCTGACTCACCGTCTTGTCGAGCGCTTCGATCTCGTGGAGGCGCAGGTCCGCCTCGCCGCGCAGGAGGGCCGCCACCCGCTGGACGTGCGGGTCCATCGTCCCGATCACCTCGTCGAGGACGCCGGCGCGGTAGCTCATGGAGAGCACCTTGACGATCTCCTTCGCGAGTCCGGCGATGGCGGCGTTCTGCGCCTCGCCGAGCCTCGTCCATTGCTGCGCCGAGGCCGCGCCGAGCGCCGCGTTCACCTGGTCTTCTACGTCCGGATCGTCTCGACCGGCGAGCTCCGACAATTTCGCCGCGTACGCCGAAAGGGCGGCGGCGACGGCGCTCCACTCCACGCCCTGCGCTTCGAGCGCGGCGCAGTCACGCGCGGCCTTCGCGGCAGGCGCGCCGGCCGCCAGCGGAGCGACCGCCAGCGCCTGCGTTTCGCGACAGAGCTGCGCGGCCGCGCCGAACGCCGGCGCGCCGTCGATCCGCTGCCCGAGCTTGCCGGTGGCGTCGACCGCGTCGAAGGTGGCCGCGCACGAGGCGCCCAGACCGCCGAGTCCGAGCGCGACCCACTGGCCGAAGCGGCGGCTGCCCCGAGTCATTTCCCCCTGTTACACCGCAACTCCGAGCCGGTTTCAACGCCGTTTTTTTTCGCGCTCGCGCTCTCGGTAATGAACGGTGACCGGCACCGCCTGAAAATCGAACGCCTTGCGGATCTGATTTTCGACGAAGCGTTGGTAGCTGACCTTGATGCTGTCTGCGTGGCTCGCCCAGGCGATGAACAGCGGGGGAGACGCCTCGGCCTGCGTCATGTAGTAGACGCGCGGCGCGCGACCGCGGTGGGTGGGTGGGGGGTGGCGCTCCAGGACCTCCCGGAAGAAGCGGTTGAGCTCTCCGGTCGTGATGCGCCTCCGCACCTGCTCGGCCGCGGCCGAGACGGCTTTCATCAGCTCCGGTACACCCGCGCCGGTCTTGGCGCTGACGCCGAGAATCGGCGCCCAGCGCGCGAAGGCGAGCTCGCCCCGTGCGTGCTCGAGGGCGGCGCGCCGCTCGTCGCGCGGAATGGTGTCGATCTTGTTCAGCCCCACGATCACGGCGCGGCGTCGCTCGGTCGCGAGTCCGAGCAGCCGGGCGTCCTGCTCGGAGACGCCCTCGCTCGCGTCGCACAAGAGCACGGTGACGTTCGCGCGCTCGAGCACGCGGATCGAGCGCAACACGCTGACGAGCTCGATGCCGCGCTCGACCCGCGCGCGCCGGCGGATGCCCGCGGTGTCGACGAACACGAACGTGCGGCCGCCGATCGTGATGCGCGAGTCCACGGGATCGCGCGTGGTGCCGGGGCGCGCGTCGACGAGCGAGCGCTCGCTGCCGGAGAGGCGGTTGAAGAGCGACGACTTCCCGGCGTTGGGGCGGCCGATCAGCGCGACGCGCGGGGTGTCGCGATCGTCCTCTTCCTCTTCCTCCTCGCGTTCGGGGAGCTGCTCCGCGACGGCTTGGGCGAGCTCCGCCGTGCCTCGGCCGTGCAGCGCCGAAACCGGCACGAACTCCGGCACGCCGAGCTCGTAGAGCTCGTTAGCCCCCGGCAGCCGTCCCGCGGTATCCACCTTGTTGGCGGCGTAGATCACGGGCTTGGTGCCGCGCCTGAGGAGCGCGACGGCCTCGCGGTCGGCGCTCGTCGGCGGCAGCGAGCCGTCGAGCACGAGCACGACCACGTCCGCCTCGGCCAGCGCCGCGCGCACGTGGCGCGCGATGCCCTGCTGCATCGGATCGTCGCTCTCGGGATCGAAGCCGCCGGTGTCGACCAGCGTGACGTTTCTGCCGTGGAGGTGCGCCGGCGCGTAGTGCCGGTCGCGCGTGATGCCCGGCGCGTCATCGACGATCGCGAGGCTCTTGCCGGCGAGCCGGTTGAACAACGTGCTCTTGCCGACGTTCGGGCGGCCGACGACGGCGACGATCGGCGTCATGACTTGTCGCCTCCGGTGATCTCGGTCGAGGGCGCGTCGTAGCCGAGCTCCGCGAGCATGCGCGGCGTGCTCTTCCAGCGCGGCGTGACGCGCACGAACAGACCCAGGAAGACCTTGGTCCCGACGAGCGCCTCGATGCGCTTGCGCGCGCGTGTGCCGATCTCGCGGAGTTTCTGGCCGCCCTGGCCGATCAGGATCTTGCGCTGGCCGATCTTTTCGACGTGCACGGTCGCGCGGATGCGCTGGAGCTTCGGGCCTTCGTCGTACTCGTCGATCGATACGGCGACCGCGTGCGGGACCTCGCCGCGCACGCTTTCGAGCACGGCTTCGCGCACGTACTCGCGCGCGAAGTAGGACGACGGACGATCGGTGAGCGTGTCGGCGTCGTAGCCGGCGGGGCCTTCGGTCGCGGTCTCGATCAGCTTCGCGAGCAGCTTCTCGACGTCCGCCTTGCGGCGCACCGTGACGGGGATCACCGCCACGATGTCCCGTGCCTTCACGAGCGCCTCGAGCAGCGGCAGGAGGCGCGCCCGGTCGCGCAACAGGTCGATCTTGTTGACGGCGACGATCACCGGGATGCTCGCGTCGAGCTCCGCGAGCAGGCGAGCGTCCTCCGGATCGAGCGGCGCGTCGGGATCGGCGCGCCGCCCGACGAGC
>DASXWF010000058.1:0-4880 GCA_036503835.1 Polyangiaceae bacterium
CGAGTTCGAGGGCTCGGAAAGCTACACGACTCCGGTGCTCGGCTACTTCGACGAGGACGACGTGCCGGACGCGCTGGTCGTCTTTCTTCGTGGGACCTTTCCGGCGTACACGGAGGCCGTCCACGCCATCGTCAGCGGCGCGGACGGCGCCGTCGTGTGGCAGGAGTCCATCGGCTCGCTGAGCATGGCGGGGGGCGTCGCCATCGATCTCGACGCCGACGGTTTCGACGAGGCTCTCCTGCTGGCGAGCCACGCCGACGCCGAGCCCGATACCGAGGAGCAGCTCCATCTCCTGGAGCCCCGGACGCGCTCGAGCCGAGCATTCGGGCCACCACTCGGCTCGACGCTGCCGGTCTCACCCTGGGTGGGCGAGCTCGACGTGGACGGCTGCGTCGACTTGGTCGTACCCGAGCTTCACACGGACGATGACGGAATTCGCGCGCGCGTCACCCGCTTCAGGATCCGAGCTCCGGTGCCGGACTCGATCAGCTGGGGCGGCTACCTGGGGACCCACTTCGATGCCGAGCTCCGGCCGCGCCGCCAGCGATAGTGCACCGCGCATGAGCTGCACCAGCTTCCGCGTCGTCCTGCTGTCCAACCTGCTGCTCGCGCTCGTTCTCACGCTCGGGTGCCGCCCCGCGAAGCCAGAACCTGCGGCACGCGCCCGCGCATCGACCGCGCTCGCCGCGACCTCCGCCGCACCGAGCGCATCGAGCCTGCTGCCGGACGAGAGCTGCAGACTCCCGCCGGAGGCGGAGCGCGCCTTGCGCGAGCTTGGCGCGATCCCCCTGCGCATGCCCCTCACCGACTACGGGCAGACCCGCGCGACCTCGAGCTGCTATTTCGCCGTCAGCCCCGAGAATGAGGACGCCGTCGCGCGCGTGGTACGCGTGGCTCGCGAGCTGCGGCTCCCGATTCGAGTGCGCGGGCGCGCGCATTCCGCGAACGGCTCGAGCCTCCCCGCCGAGCGCGAGCTCCTGCTCTCGACGAATCGCCTGAACGAGCTCGCCTTCGAGCGCCCGGGCAGCGTGGACGCCGGCGCCGGCATCGCCGTGCAGAGCATCGACGGCGCGCTCCGCGGCCTCGGCTTTTCGCTGCCGGTGATCAACGACGGCGCCGCGGGGCCGACGCTCGGGGGCTACATTTCCGCGGCGGGCATGGGCTCCGGCTCCCGAGAGCACGGCGGGTTGTGGGCGAACGTGGAGTCGATCGTGCTCGTGACCGGTACGGGGGAGATCCGCCGGATTCAGGCGAAGGATCCCGACTTTCTCTGGGTGTTCGGCGCCATGGGTCAGCTCGGCGTGATCGTCGCGGCGCGGCTCGTGATCGTGCCGGCCGGCAGCGCGCGCGACTATCCGCTCGGCCAGCGCCGCCGCGTCGATTCGGGGTCGAACGACGTGCGGCGCGCGCTCGGGAACGGTCCGAACACGCAGGAACGCCTGCGCTGGTTCACGCTCCTCACCAAGCCCGAACGGAAAGCCGAGGCGCGCCGCGCCCTCGAAGCTCTGGTGGAGCGGCATGGCTCGGCGCTCGGCTTTCGCGCGATCTACGAGTACGCGTTCAGGCAAACGGGCAGCGTGCCGCCGTTGTTCTTCGACCAGGGGCCGGCGCTCGTGGCGCTGGGCGTCTGGGGCGACATGAAGCCCGGCACGTCACCTGAAACGCTCGTCGCCCTCGAACGCGACTTCATGGACTTGATCCGCTCCGGCGGGTACCGGCGCTACATTCAGTCGGAGACACCGAGCGGCCCGGGGCTCTACGAGAGCTACTTCGGCGCCAGGCTCTACGGCGAGTTCCGCGAGCGGAAGCTGCGCTACGATCCCGACCAGCTCCTGAACCGCGGCGCGGTCTTCGCCGTCGCTCCCGGGCACTGAGCGGATCCGGACGCGCGGCTCAGGCGTTCCTGCGCCGTCCGTGGCGTTCGAGTCCGAGCAGCTGCCGGAGCGCGATCGCCAGGGAGTTCCGAGGTCCTTCGGCAGGAGCCCCGGCTGCCGCCTGCGGGGCGGGTTGCGGCGTCTCGGGCCGAAGAGGCGGTGGCGCGGGCCTCGTAGGCACGACGGCCGCGCTCGGGATCAGGTCGCGGAGCTCGGGAGCGGCGGCGCTTCGCGGCGTCAGCGCGCCCTTCAGGCCGAACTGGGCGGTGAGCGTGCGGATGAGGCTCGTGTGATCGAACGCGGGCGCGCTCGGCTTGCGGTTCGCCGGATAGATCGTGCCGGGCACGATGAGCGGATTCACGAGCAGCGCCGGAACGCGGACACCGTAGCGGTCGTAGGGGAAGTTCGCGACGGGCTGGGTGAACGGAGAGACGGCGCGAGGCGGAGGGACGTGATCGTAGAGTCCACCGTGTTCGTCGTAGATCACGACCAGCAGCGTCTTCTCGAAGGTCTCGGGATACTTCGCGAGGATGCTGTAGACGGTTCCGAGCAGGCGTTCGCCCTCGTCGATCGAGATCGGCGGCGGCAGCGAGCTGCCGTTCGGATCTTCCACGTCGATGCCTGCGCCTCCTGGATGGTTCGAGTTCGGTGACCCACCGAAGGTGTTCGTGTAGCGCGGTTCGATGAACGAATACTTCGGGAGACGGTTGTTTCTGATGTCGTACTCGAAGTTGGTTTCCTGGCCCAACGTCTCGTGGAAATGAAATACGTTTCCGCCGTCCCAGGTGTCCCAGCGCCAGCGCGCGTAGACATACGAGCACAGCGCCGACAGCGGAGCGTCGTGGTAGTAGACTTTCCAGTTGATCTGGTTGGGGTAAGCGTCGTCGAGTAGCTCGAACACGGTCTTGTCGTGAACGGGCGGCTCGAAAGGGGGTTTGAAGCTTCCGTTGAAGAAATCCGGATTGTCCAGGCGCGAGTGGTTCGTGCCCGGCACGAGCCCCGGCGTACCGCAGTGTGCGAAGACTCGATTGGCGATGGTTTGCACGGGCCCCGACGCGAACCACCAGTCGCAAACCGCGTACTGCTGGGCGAGGTAGTACGTCCACGGCACGGAGCGCTCCGTGTAGTACTGCATGATGTTGCCCGGCACGGGCGGCACCGGCGGCCCGCCGCGCTCGAGCGGGGCACCGGGCTGCTCCGCGTAGTTCCAGGCAAACCCCGACATGTCCGCTTCTGACCCGACGCCGAAGATCTGCTTCGTCATGTCGGCGAAGAGCTCGCCGGGATCCGGGTACGGCGCGATCGAGTTCATCCGATCCGGCGGTCCTTGGTACACGGACACGCTGCCGCTCCGCGGATTCCGGGGGTCGAGCGGAATTTTCTCGTCCCCGCGCAGACCTCGATAGAGTCCCTCCTTCACGAGCTTCGGGTAGAGACCGCCCAGCATGTTGTCGAACGAGCGGTTCTCGAGCATGAGCACCACGACGTGCTCGATTCGCCCGGTGAGCGGTGGATCGACGATGACGGGCTTTTCGGGGGCAACCTCCCGCACCTCCAGCGCACTGTAAGCGTCCCACGCGTACAGGTAGCCGTTCTCCGGCGAGAGCAGCGAGAGCTTCTGTCCGTTGTAAAGCGAAACGAACGCTGAACCGTCGCGTTTCCAGCCTCGAGCCCCGGACCAGTTGTAGAAGCCGACGTACGATCCGGTGCTGACGGAGAGGTACCGGCTCGTGCCCTGAATCCGGTAGTAATCCGTGCCCTCGTACGCGTACCGCTCCAGGATCGACGCGTTCCTTCGGTCGGAAACCAGGACGGCCCACTCTCCGGAATTCATGCCGAGCCAGCCGAGCTGCTTCCCGCCACTGAACAGCGCCAGCTGGAAACCCGCGCCGGGAGCGCCGCCGGTGGGCTCCGCGCGCAAGTCGGCTTCGAACCTGGCCGCAGGCCTGCGGTCTTCGGGACTTTGACTCATGAGACTACCCTCCTTGAAAAGCCACGGCTCCGATCCCGCCGTGGAGGCGCAGTCCCTCATGCGCTCACGCGCGCGTCAAACGCAATTCCTCGCAGCTTCCCGACGAAGGTCGAAGAAATCGCCGCAGACCTCCGGCGGACACCGCGCACGGCTGCTCCGGCGCGCGCCGCATGTATACTCCGCTCGAAATGCGCGTCGTGCGGCAGGAGACTTGGTCCGTTGCGGGAGCCGTCGCTCTTCACGCTGCGGCGCTCTGGCTGCTCGGTGCGACGCTCGACGAGGGCAAGCGCGTCGCGAGCCCCGGCGGTCGATCGTCGGATGAGCTCTCGTTCGAGATCGAGCTCGGCGACGCTGTCGAAAGTTCGGCTCCCGATGTCGAGGTCGCTTCCGGCGCTCGCGTGGCGCGCGTCGCGCGATCCGTCGCGGCGCCCCCTGCGCCCGAGCCCGTGAGCGAAATTGCGGAGCCGGGCGCTTCGATGGCCATCGAGGGGGAGCCGGACGGCATGCCGGGCGAGCAAGCAACGGCGCCGCGGCCGATCGATCTCGGGATTGGCCCGGACGGCTGGCAACGCTGGGCGAAGCCGCCGCTGGCGAACGAGGCGGCGCGCGCGGACGCCAGGGCGCCGCGGAGCAATCGTTTTCACGTCTTTCGAGCGCCACCCGCGAGCTCGACCGGCGGGCTCCAGGAGGGGCTCGAGCAGCGCGATCGCGAGCTCGGTCTGGGCCCGACGGGTCGCGTCATCTCGGTCTTGCACAAGGTCGCTCACGGCGAGGCCGCGCCCGCGCTCGGCGCTGCGCGCTTCGACGTGACCGTGCTTCGAACCGGCGCGGTCGAGGTGACCCTGGGCTCGAGCTCGGGCGACGCGGAGAAGTGGCAGAAGGTCGCGAACCAAATCGCCGTCGAGCTGCGCGCAGCTCCTCCGAGGATTCCCCCGCCACGCAAGGGCGTGAGGCTCAAGGTCGAGCTCGTGGCCGAGCAGCAAATGCCGAACGGAACCAAGGTCCGCTCGTTCGAGCGGCTCCACCTCGACGCG
>DASXWF010000059.1:0-1812 GCA_036503835.1 Polyangiaceae bacterium
CGGACCCGTACGCCCGAATCACCGTCGCCGGCACCGAATCCGATCGTCTCTTCGCGATCGAGGAGAACCGCCGCGCCCACCGCATGCAGTCCGAAGACGCGACGCTCCAGCGAATCGCCGCCAGCCGCAAGGGGAAGCTCGAGCAGACCGTGAAGGACATCGACCGCCCTATCGCGCCATCGTCAATGGCCTCGTCCCGCGGCGTCGTGTTCGGCCCGCTCGGTGAGAAGCAGTTCCACCGGTCGGCGAGGCGGTATTGGAAGCGGGCGGAGGGGCATCCGGTGACGTGGCCGGAGGGGAGTTACGACGATGTCTGAGCGGATGGGTCCCGACGAAAAACGCGATCTCGCGCTGTTGCTGTGGCTTCAGTACTACATCGTTACCGAGCTGTTCGACCGCTCGCTTCCCGGCGCCTGGAGCCCTCACGACCCTGAATCGTGGAGTCCGTTTGAGAGCGGCCCCATGCTACGTCACGCCCGCGAGCAACTTGCGGCAACCAAGCTTCACGTTGCCGAGTTGGAGATTCCGGGCGACGTGTCCGAGGAGCAGCGCGAAGTCGCCTCGGGCTACGGACATAGCAAACAGACCGAGCTTGCCCAAATGCTCGGCCGCCGCTTCCGCGAACAAGCTCTCGGCGAGGGATTCAAGTGATGTTGATCTGGACAGGCTACGCAAACGGGCACTGCGAGGAGCGCCGCTGGAGCTGCAACGGCGTCGAGCTCTACTCCTGCATTTGGTACGGCACATGGTGACCCCCCTTTCCCGCCCCGAGCTCGAAGAACTCGAACGGCTGCACAAGGAGGCCACACCCGAAGGCTGGGACGCCGTCATCGAAGAGAACGACGTTGGCCCGGACGATGAAGGCTACTGGGAGTGGTTCGATGTCGGCCCGGCCCAGATTCACTACTCGCACCACAATCCGTACGAGCGCGAGTTGGCACAGACGGACGCGCTGTTGATCTCGAAGATGCACGGGAAGTTGCCCGCCCTGCTCGAGTCCGCCTCGTTCGCAGAGCGGGCGCTTGAGCTACTCCGGTCGATGGATCAAGTCGCGAAGGAAACGGACGATTGTCCGTGCTGCGCGACGCTTCGTGTCTATCCCAACTTTCCGAACACGGACAATTGCGAAACGGAGCACGAGCCGGGATGCGCCCTCGCCGAACTCCTCCGCTCCCTTCCTGCCGAACCAGCGAAGGAGAAGCCCGATGTCTGAACGATGCACCGCAACCCGCGACGGCTTCCGCTGCCTCCTGGTGGCTCACCCCGACAACGTCCCGCACTGTGCCACCGGTCCGTCTCCGGGCTGGAACTACTGGGGCGGCCGTTGCGCGAAGTGCGGGCGACCAGCAGAGGAGGCGCACGAGAGCTGCGAGGGGCCGATGCAGGTTGCGCCCACGAAAGATCTCGACTCCCAAGCCAGCGCGCTCCGTAAAAGACTCGGTCTTGGCGAGAATTCACCAAGCGACCAGGCAATCGTCGTCGCCGCCTTGAAAGCAGAAGGCGACCGCCGCGCCGCCGACATGCGGGAGAGGTGCGCGGCTGTGTCCGCTCAGTATGCGAGGGAAGGCGACCACCCCGAGTGCAACGCAATCGACGCAATCCGCTCGCTGCCACTGGAGCCGACGAAGTGAACCAGCGAGAAGCGTGGCTCCATGAAGTTCGCTCGCGACGCATGACGGGCGGGTGGACACGATGGAAGCCCTACTACGGAGTCTTTGCCCGCGAGGGCGCAGCTCTGCAAAACCTGCCGGACGACAGAGCACACATGCAGTACCGAGCTGCCCTCTACGTCCCATCCCAACCCCGCGCGCG
>DASXWF010000060.1:0-2304 GCA_036503835.1 Polyangiaceae bacterium
GATCCGCGGGGATAGCCAGCCTAGTTCGTACTCAACGGTAAAGTCTGAATCGTTGCCGCGCGGCAGAGCGACGATCTTGGAGACATGCTTGTCCTCGCTCTCCGTGACCCACGAGCAGAGTGCACCCACCTTCGGAACCCACCCCGCCGCTACAGCTTCACCCGCCGAGGTTGGGGCGGGTTGGATTTCGACGGTAGACCAGTTCACGTGATGCGGTCCCCAGGAGCTCGGGGTACCGCGCGTCTCGTGACCGGCGGAGTTGCGCCATGAATCGAAACAGTAGCTTCCGCCGCGAAGGGTTGCCTCGGCCAGAAGCACGGTGCCGGATGTGCCTTTCGTCCCCGCCGGCAACGTCTTCGGCAACTCGCTCGGTTGCGACCCGTAGCACTTCCGCTCCTTCACTTCGGCGGGCGGGGAGGCGCGGGAATCGTCGTGTGCGGATTTTTTCATGCTCGTCTCCGTTCCTTTCGGATGGCGTCCTCTGGCGTGAGGCCACGCCTTAGGCGTCCCCTGAGTGTTGTGCTTTGAATTCCGTAGGCGCGCGCAGTTTCGGTGATTGTCCGCGCTACGCCGTCTACTACTAGCCAGACGTTGCTTCTTCGGTTCCGCGACTGCTCGGCGCGCGACACCCACCGACAATTCGCCGGCCACCCGCTGGCGACGCACTCTTCGCACTTGCCGCAGGAGTAATTGCCGTTGTTGTCGATGCGGTCGAGCGATAGGCCGTCCGGGCGCACACCCATGTCCTCGCGGAACGAAGCAAACGATCTCCGCCACCGCTCGCAGACACGAATGCCGCGCCCTCCGTAGTACGAAAAGTTCCGGTTGTTCGGGTTTTCGCACCGGGCCTTCATTTGCGCCCAGGCGTGGTGCATCCCTACGTCTCCGCCGACGAACCGCCTCTCAAGCTGGAGGCATCCACAAGATAAGACGTCGCCGCTTAGTAGGTTGTGGCGCCTTACGCGCTTCTGCGTTCCGCAGTCGCAGAGACACTCGTACGTGTAGCCGTGTTCTACCTGTACACGTCGTAGAGCGATCAGTCTCCCGAATCTCTGCCCCGCAATATCGGGCGCTCTAGACTGCCTTTCGCTTCGATCCATCACGGTCGCTCCTCCTGCCCAGCCAAAAACTCTTCCCTCAACCCCCGACACTCCCCCTCGACATGACACGGCGCCCCTTCCAGCACCTTCGGCGTTGCTATCGCCTCCCACCTCGGGATCGAAGTGTCCACGTACGCCCGGAGGTCCGCGATCACCTCGGGGCGTGATGTCCAGCACTCGTGCTTCGGCTCGGTGACGCAGGGGTCCTGACCTTCGAAGAGCAGGCCGGTGCCGTTTGCGCCGATGATGGCGGTGCAGGTTGGGGTTGGGTCGGTGGCTGGTGGGGGTTGCCAGGACATCGGGGACCAGACGCAGGTCGGTTCGACTGTGCAGGCCAGGAGGGAGAGGGCGAGGATTCGTTTCACGGAGCCGCTCCCGTTTCCCAGTCCCCACGCCACAGCCCAACATCGAGAACCGACACGCCCCTAAACTGACTCAAGTAGATCTGCGCAGCTCCGATCCACGACCCATTCGTCCGCTCGACAGCGCCCAGTGCCACGTTGCAGGCCGGGCAGAGCAATGCGCGAACTTTACCGGTATTGTGGTCGTGGTCGACGTGTGCGCGCCTCGTGAGAGCCGCTGGACAAATCGCGCACTGGTTTCTCTGTATCGCCAGCATGCGCTCGAAGTCGTTCACGGTGATCCCGTACTTCTTGGCGTAGCGGGCGGCCCGGTTCACCTCGCGCTTGCGTTCGGGATTGGCGCGTTCGCGGGCCAGCGCCCTCTCGATGATGCGCTCGCGGTTTTCGGCGTAATACTTCTTCGCCGCAGCCCGTTTCTTCTCGGGATTTCTTGCGCGCCATCGCTTCGCTGCGGCCCGCCCTTGTGCGCGAGACTTTTCGATGTCCTTCCGATAGTGAGCGCGACTTGTCACTTCCATCTCCATGGCTCGAAGCCGCAGACGTTGAATCCGTACGCAGCCAGCACGAGGCCACGCGGGTAGGGATCATCTGCGCCAGCGAACGTCAGTCGCGGGTTGAGAGGCATCACGAATGCCTGCCCGTGAACGCACTCAGAATACCATGCGGCGTCGACGCTCGCCGGCACGAGCAGCAAGATCCACCCGACGCGGCTGCGATGCTCGGCGCACTTCTTCGCCCAGGGCTCGATGTTGGCGAATGGCGGGTTCAGCCAGAGGTTTCCCGGTATGTCCCAGTCCGCCGTGAGCGAATCTTGGTGAGCCGTAACCGCAGAGTCGGGACCG
>DASXWF010000061.1:0-3114 GCA_036503835.1 Polyangiaceae bacterium
CACGCCGACGGACTCGAGCTTGTCGCCCGCAAACCGGAAGGTGAGCTCGGCCTTGACGCTCTTCGGAGCCTGGCGGCCGTGCAGCCGCAGCGTGCCGGAAATCGTCGCCGGCACCTTGCGCTCCGGGCCCGACAGCGAAAGCACGTTCTTCACCTCCGACTCGACCTTCTCCACGCGGAACTCGACCATGCGGTTCGCAGCGGCCTGCTCGGGCGTGGTCTCCCCTTCGCGCGGGACAATCTGGAACCAGTCACGAGCGTGCTCGTTCTGCTTGTCGCTCTTCTTACGCTCCCCGTAAGCCTGGCCCTCGTCGTCACGCTTCTGCTGGTAAAGCGTCAGCTTGTCGAGATCGACCTTGAACAGACCGTTCGACTTCGAAAGATCCTCGAGATCGATCGCGAGCTCACCGCTCGCCGAGCCCGGCGCGTCGCCGTCGATCTTCTCGAGCGGCGAGTCCATCAAGAACTTCACGGAGCTCGAAGGCGCGTCGACCACGACGGTGGTGCTCTTCTCCGACGCTGGCTTCGGCGCCTCGAGACCCGCGCTCGTTGCGGGAGCGAGCTCGACGGGCGGCGCTTCCTTTTTGTCACACGCTGCGGCGAGAAGAGACAGACTGAAGACGGACGCGGACACGAAGCGGACGATCGGCATGTGAGCTCCTGGTTCGACCCTTCTCATACGGTCCATGGCCCCGGCGGTTTCACCCGCGCGACCCCTCGACGTTTCTCACCGCCCTGCGGCGGTCAGTGATGACCGTCGTCGTCGCCCTTCGGCTCGCTCTTATCGCCGGGAGCCAGCAGAAACACGAGCGGCACGAGGCCCATCGAAAACAGCAGCGTCCCGACAATCTTGGCGAGGGTCACGAGTCCCGGTTCCATGGCGGCGGCCGGACGCTAGCACGCAACGCCCCGGCCGGTGAATGCCGCGCCAGGCAGCAGAAAAACCCGCCGAAACCGCGGGCGCTCGGGTTCATGATGCGAGGCGGCGGAAACGATGACCCCTCGGCTCCGGCTCGGTCCCCTGCGCGGCTCCCTGCTCCTTTCCGCCACGCCGGCGTGCACCGCAAAAGCCGCGCACTTCGCGCTCGGCGACCTGCGCGACGACGAAGCGGTGGTCGCCGGCAAGATCGTCGTCAGTCCTGCATCGAGCCCGACTTCGACGGCTACGTCTTCCACCACCTCCTCGCCGGCCGGAACTCCTTCAGCGAAGTCTTCTGCAACGACAACCACATCCGCTTCCCGCCCTACAACTTCCACGCGCCCCTCGAGCACGTCACCTACTTCGGCAGCTTCTTCGTCGACTGGTACGCGGAGGACTACTACAAACTGCACAAGCACATCATCTTCAAGGGAATGCCCGTCGGAGCCACACTCGACCGGCTCGTCGACGACGGAGTCGCGAGAGTCGACTTCAGCGACGAACGCTCAGAAGTGTTCCAGAAATTCATCCGTCGCACCGACCACCAGGGTCCGTTCCACGTAAGCCTGGCGCAACGAACCCGGTAGCTCGAGCAAAGCTCCGCCTCGTCAGCGTGGCTTCCTTCCCGGATCACGACCGTCGGCCCATTCAGCCGTCGTGAAGTACGGCCCGCAGTGGGCCTCGTGCGTGAACACCATCGTCCAGGCGAAGTTCGGTTCACAGACGCAAGCGGTTCCAACCTACCCGGCCTAGCGGAAGCCCGCGGCCAAGCTATGCCAAAACGCGGCGGTGACGCCCTCGGAGAGACGGCGGGCCAGTGTCGAGCGGGGTGCCACCCACTTCACGTAGGGCGTTGGGTCGCCCGCGACGACCTCGAAGCGCACGCGCGTACCGAAGGAGTCGGGAATCGAGCGGAGTCCGTTGGCGAGCGTTCCGGCAATCGTGCCCGGATTGGGGATGCCGTGCTCGTTTTCTCGAAATCGCAGCAAGGCTCCATAGTCTTCGGCGGCAACGTTCACCCAACAAATGTAGCCAAGCGGCGGACCGGAGGCGTCGCAGAGAGGGAGCTCGACTTCGCACAGGACGAAGCAAGCCTCATCGCTTCGGCACATGGACTTTCGCTCGAGAGCAACGTCGATCACGGAGCCGTCTTCTCGCTCCGGCTTGCGGCACATGAAGTAGCGCGGCAACTCGTCGTGGATCTCGCCACAGTCAGAGCATTGGTAGGACATCGCCGACCTACGCACGCACGTAGCGCAAGTGTGTGGCGGCAGGACCTGCCAGCACGTCGTCGATTCGAAACTGCGACACGGACGCGTGGAGATTCTCGAAGAGACGTCTTCCGCTGCCGAACAGGACCGGCGCCAGGGAAATTTCGAGCTCGTCGATGACACCCAGGTTCAAGAACTGTTGGACCACGTTCGCGCCGCCTGCGATCCGAACATCTCGACCGCCCGCAGACTCTCGCGCCTGCTGGAGGGCGCTCTCCGCTCCCTCGTTGACGAAGTAGAACGTCGTACCGCCCGGGCGCACCCATGGTTCACGCTTCTCCCGCGTGAGCACGTACACCGGCGTGTGGAACGGCGCCTCCTCGGGCCAAGAGCGCTCGCCCTGCTCGAACATTCGCTTCCCCATGACGTTGGCGCCGATGCGCTCCGTCGTTCTCCGAAGCATGTCATTGACGGGGCCTGTCTCTCCCCCCGGCCCCAGCTTCAGATTCTCACGGAAGAACTGCAGATTGATGATCCAGCGCATCAAGGCACCCCACTGTGCGCCCCAGCTCTTGTACGCGGGATTCTCCCAGTTCTCCAGGCTCATCCCTTCTGGTGCCATGTAGCCGTCGAGGCTCATCGCGACGTTTACGAATACCTTGCTCATCACATTCCTCTCGCGTGCTTGCCGTAAGTCAACTCGATGCGGTAGCGACCGCCTCGCGGAAGTCGTACTCCAGAACGCGCCCCGTCATGCCGTCGGGCGGCAGCCAGGCGATCAGCGCGTCAGGACTGGCGAACGCGCGGTACACGTCGTCGGCCTTCGCGTGGACCACGACGGACGCCGAATCGGTTCGCCCGGCGCCGATCTTCATCCTCGAAGGCTACGCTCGGAGAGCGCATCGGCAAATGCCACCACCGAGGAGCTCCCCGTCGTCGTCCGAACCCGTTACGACACCGAGGCGGGCTTGCGAAGCTTCCAACC
>DASXWF010000062.1:0-2880 GCA_036503835.1 Polyangiaceae bacterium
GCCGGCAAAGCCGGGGGAGCCGGCGCGGGCAGCGACACGGGCGGCTCTGCAGGCTTGGGAGGCGCGGGCACGGCCGGCAGCGCGGTTGCCGGCAGCGGCGGCTCGGGCGGCTCCGGCGGCGCTCCTTGCGCGGAGGAGGGCATCCTCGTCGAAGGGCGGCGCCTGATCGTCGATTGCCAGCCGTTCTTCCTGCGCGGGGTGTGCTGGAACCCGGTGCCGAAAGGGCAGACCCATCCGGCGGGGCTCGATTACGCGGGAGCCGTCGCGGCCGACGCGGCGCTCATGAGCGCGATCGGCATCAACGTCGTTCGCACCTACGAGCCGCTCACGAACACGAGCGTGCTCGACGCGCTTCACGCACGGGGCATCTACGTGCTGAACGGCGTGTACGTCTACGGCGGCGACGCGGCGAGCGTGGTCACGGCGCGCGTGAACATGGTCAAGGACCATCCGGCGATCCTGGGTTGGGTGCTCGGGAACGAATGGAACTACAACGGGCTCTACGTCGACGTTTCGCACGGCGACTCGCTCGCTCGCCTGAACGAGGCCGCAGCGTTGATCCGCGCCGCTGACGCGACGCGCCCGATCATCACCGTGTACGGCGAGGTCCCGAGCGCCGAGACCGTGGACGCGATGCCGAACGTCGACGTGTGGGGCATCAACGCGTACCGCGGCTTGAGCTTCGGCGACCTGTTCGAGGTCTGGGAGACTCGCAGCGAAAAGCCCATGTTCATCGCGGAATACGGGGCGGACGCCTACAACGCGAACAGCGACGCGTACGACCCGGAGAGCCAGGCCACCGCCACGGCGGCGCTCACCGAAGAGATCGTCGCTCACGCCTCGACGTTCTCGGACACCGGCGTCGCGCTCGGCGGCACGCTCTTCGAGTGGAGCGACGAATGGTGGAAGGACCAGGGGGGCAGCCCCGACGCGCACGACGTGGGCGGCATCGCTCCCGGCGGCGGCCCTTACCCCGACATGACGTTCAACGAGGAGTGGTGGGGCATCGTCGATGTCGATCGCGCGACGCGGCCGGCCTACGAGGCGCTCGGTGACGTGTTCGCGGAGCTACCCGACTAGGCGCGCTGCCTCCACCCGCAACGTGCGCGTGCGCGTGCCGAAGGTTTAGGCGCGGGAGCTCTCTCGTGTAGGGGCACGGGCACGGGCACGTTATTCAGGAGCCGGGACAGTCCCCGATCTTCGCCGTCTGCTTCTGATCCGTGTCCTCCGCCGCGATCGCCAGCTCGCCGCGGGCGGCCTTCACGGTCTTGCCGGGCGTCACGCGGTCGAGCGGAGTGCCGGTGGCGCGCGCTACCGCTTCCTGCCAGCGCGTCCCCGGCGCCGGGTAGAGCAGCATGCATTTGGCTCCCGCGGTGTCGTTCGGCTTGTCGAAGGTGAAGACGTAGAGCTCGGCGCCCCGCTCGGCTCGCAGCTGGGGCGGAGCGTCGCTCACCCCGACCTTGAAGCGCCGCGTCGCGTAGTACTCTTTGACCGCCTCCATCCCCAAATCCATGAGCTGGGGTCCCGTGCAGCGGATCTCTTTGGCGGCGCCGGGCTGCTTGTACGCCTCACCCTTCGGACAGGTGGGGTCGCCTTCCTTCAACAGCTTCTCGAGCTCCGCGCCGGTCGGGGGCGGGCGCTTCTTCTGCGCCGCCTTGCGCTCCAGCAGCGCGCGGTGCGCGGTGATCTGATTGCGGGCTTCCTTGAGCTTCTCGCGTTCGGTACCGAGGCCCGCCTTGTCGCACTGGGCGATCGCGGTATCGAGCGAGTTCACCGCTTTCGTGAGGCTCTCGATCGACTTCGAGTCGACGCCGCTCACGACTTCCTGCGCGGCGGCCAGGTCGGAACGGCACTGGCGCGCGTCCTGGCAGCCGGGGAGCGCGAGCAGCAGGCACACACCGATCCGCAGCGTCGTGGGGCTCATGGTCACGGCTCAGTACCCGACGCCGACGCCGACGCCAACGCCCACCGACACTCCGCTCTGGGCGTTGCGCACGTAGTCCCTGACTGCGATCATGTGCGTGACGAGCGTGCAGGTGCGCAGCGCGGGTGGCGCGCAGCCGAGCCAGCGGCCCCCGTTCTTGCGCTCGCCGTCCTCGTCGAAGAAGAGCACGCCGCCGTTCGGCAGCACGGCGAGCCACGCCGTGGTCCGGCCGGGTGGCGCCGCGTTCGACATGCCGACGTGCCCGAGCGAGTAGCTGTCGGTTCCGATGACCCGACCCTCCGGGAACAGGATCGCGACCGGCTCGTAGTCTTCGTCGACCACGCGCCCGACGCGGTCGATCTTGAACAACAGGCTACCGCCCTCCGTGACGGACCCGTCCGGTTTGATTTCGACGACATCGTCGTCGCCTCGCTCCCAGCGCGCCGCGGGCAAGACGAGCTGTGCTCCGCCTTGCGCCCAGCGCGGCGGCTCTGCCGGTGCACAACCAACGAGAGCGACCAGTCCCGCGAGCAGCAACCGAATGCGCACGGCCCAAGGATAGCGCGCTCGGTTCACCCGGCGAAATCCGCGACAAATCGTGGATCTCGGCCCGGCTCTCGATCGTAAATAGGCCCTTGTCCGATGGTCGTTTTCTTGTTCCATCCACCCCAGCAAGCTTGGGTGTAAGCTCGCGGAATGACTCAGGGCGAGCGGACGGCGCAGGGAGCGTGGCGTGGCGGATGGTCGATCGTGGCGCTCTCGGGCGCGATGGCCGCGCTGGGCTGTGGCGCCACACCGAGCGGAGCCCAGGCGGACAAGGCGTCCCAGGCGAGCGCGAGTCCGGGGGCGGCCGTGTACCGGCGCGCCTGTGCCGGCTGCCACGGTACGGACGGAGAAGGCATCGGCTCGGCGCCGGCGGTCATGGGCAAGGGTGCCCTGCCCCAAACGTCCCCTGG
>DASXWF010000063.1:0-2907 GCA_036503835.1 Polyangiaceae bacterium
GCCCGATGAAGCGGGTGCGCTCCGTGAACAGCGTGGGCCGTGGAATCGCCACGCCCTCCACGAGCTCGTTCAAGCCGTCGAACTCGATCGAAAACTGACCGAGCGACACGGACGGCGTGCCGAGAGAGTTCCGCAGCACGCCGAGCTCGGGCGACACGCCCTGGCGCGCCGCGTAGAGCGTGCTCAGCACGCCGTTGGTGTCACCGAGCACGTGACCGAGCGTCACGCTGCAATCCGTTCCGACGTCGAGATCCAGCGGGTCGTTCGGCGAGACGCAGTTCAGGGCCGTGCTGAACGACGGATTGTTCGGCGTCACGACGGGCAGCTCGACCCGGTCGAGCACGATGTCGACGTCCTCCGAGACCGTAGGCGACTGGTCGGCACACGGGTCGAGACTCGCGCCGCCGTCCAGCATCGCGAGCCGGACGCGGATCACCGTGCCGGGCCCGACGACACCCACCGCCGACGCGAGCTGATCGGGCGTGAACTGCACCGGCTCCGGCAGGAGCAACAGACGGCCGCGCCCGTCGATCGCGATACCGGCATTCACGATCAGGCCCCGCCCGTCGCCGAACGGCTGAAGCGTGAGACCGGCCCCGACGCCCGCCGAGAGCGGTCCGAGCGACAGCCTGCGTATCCAACTCCGCAAGAACTCGAGCGCCAGCGTCAGGCGGTCGGCGGTGAGACGCTGGCCATTCTGGAAAACGGGGCGAACCGGTGCGGGCATTCTGCGTCTCCTCAGGAGTTGCCCTGGTTCAAGCAGACCAGGAGACTGAGCAGCGTATTGACCAGCGTCTGGTGCATGGCTGCGTTCGGGATCAGGCGGCGATACGGGAACGCGTCGTCGATCACGGTGTAGAAGGGCGACTGGACGCCGAGCGCGGTCTTGACCTCAGCCGGCACGTCGCTCGCGAGCAGCACGCGACCGAGCACGACGCCGGGATGCGTACAGCAGGTCGTGACCGCGATGTTGTTGATGAAATCGGTGATGGCGGGGATGAACTTGAAGCCGACGCAGCCGAACGCGTTCACCACCGCGTCCGCGGCGTTCTTCCCGCTGTTCGACGTCGCGGCGGACGCGAGGTACGCGAGCATCTCGCTGTCGATGAGCCCCGCGAGCGCCGAGCCGAGATCGATGCCGATCTCGAGCGTGTTCGTCATCAGGCGGATCAGCTCGTCGGCGCACGGAATCTCGACGGCGTCGAGGCAGCCGTGCAGGAAGTAGAGCAGCGGCAGCTCCGTGTCGCGGATCAAGCGAATCCGCACGTCTTCCACGACGCGGCTGAAGTCGCAGCTCGGCCCCGTGTCGCAGACGTCGACGCCCGCGAACTGCGGCACGGGACGCGCCGGATTCTCGGCGTACTCCGCGACCACCCAATAGCCGGCCGCCGTGATCGGGCCGTCGAGGTGCTGGCAAAAGCTGCCGAACCACTCGCCGCAGGTCTTCGACACCGGCGCGTAGCCGGCCTCCGTCGCGAGCGCCTGAATGTCGAGCGTGCGCGAGGCGCACAGCGTGAGGAACCGCCCCGCGTTGTCGAGCGCGGCGCCCTGGGTCACGCCGATCGTCGCGCCGGGAATGATCTGCGGGTTCGGCAACAGCACGTTCAGGCAGGGCGAAGGCTCCCGCACGGGCGACTCCTGCTCGTCCGAGAACATCCGGAAGCTTTTCGACCCCGGCTGCACCAGGCGCATCCCCCCGAACACGCCCCAGCCGAAACCGAGCTTCGCGAGCAGCGCCTCACGCGTCTTGAAGTAGCTGACGACCGAGTTCAGATCTTCCGGGACGACGAGCTGCCCGTTGAAGAAGCGGGGACGCGGCAGACAGAAGTCGGTGATACAGCCGAAGTTCGGCGCGGGACAGACGCAAGGATTGCATCCGCAAGAGCAGCTAACGTTACTCATTCGCTCTTCTCCCTCACGTCAGACCCTGACGAAGAACCGTGCCTCGAAGGCACCACCCGGCTTGCCGTCGCCGGAAGGAACCGCTCCTTGCGGGCGGGGATCGCCGTCGAGCTGCACACCCGTGGTGGCCTCGGCGAAACCGGTGCTGGCGGTCCCACCCGAGTTCGGCGTGCCGTTCAGAATCCGCCAGACGTACGTACCGGGCGTGAACGTGCTGCCGCCGTTGAAGGTCAAAACGATCGTCGTGAAGCCAGCGCCCGCGGCGAAGCTCACGCTCACCTTCGAGTTACCGGGACCGTCCGCCGGGTTGCCCACGCCGCTCGGCGTGAAGATCTCTTTGTCGTCCGTGCCCGCTGCCGGATAGAAGATGATTTCCCAGAGGTTCAGGTCGTCCAGACTCCCGGCGCTCATCGGCTCGAGCTGGGCGTTGACCTCGGCCACGAGCGTGAGCCGCGGGCGGTCACCCGGCGGATCCGGGGCCGTATCGTCGACCAGCACCTCGCCGTCGTTCAGGGGCATGACCGACGTGATGCGCGGCGCAAGCAGCGGAGGATTCGCGCACGCCGTGAGCGATTCGACGAGCGCGCGGAGCGCCGGAACGCCGGGCGCGAGCGGTCGGAACGTGCAGTTGTCGATGGCAAGGATTTGCGGCGCCTCGTCGTCGTCGGGCACGAAGCGGCGCCAGTAGACGCGCGCGAGCGGCACGACCGGAAACGCGATGTCGCCGCACGGAAACGTGACGCGGGGCACGCCGCGCCAGGGCAACGCGCCCGGCCGGCCGGAGACGAGCGCCGCGCACAGCGCAGCGTGGCAGTCGAGCTGGGCAGGGTTGGTCCCGCCCTGCCCGTCGATCTGCGAGAAAAACTGCTGATCGAGGGTGAGCTTGAATTCGAGGTACGGGTCGGGGAGCGCCGGAAACCCCGAGCTGCTGGTCACGAACCGCACACCTTCCTGAGTGCGGGAGGGAAAGCACATGCGCTCTCCGCAGCACGACGCGTCGAGGGT
>DASXWF010000064.1:0-2375 GCA_036503835.1 Polyangiaceae bacterium
TGACGCTCGTGCTCGGGCGCCTGAGGCGCGGGCTCGCCGTCACGCTGCTCGGCGTCGCAGCCGCAGGGCAACTCCTCGGCATCGGCATCCGCGCCGACGAAGAGCAGTTCTTCGCTCTGGCGGCGCTCTACGTTCTCTCCGGGCTCGTGCTGGTCGTTTCGTTCGTCGAGTCACCGGCAAGGACCTGGCACAGGCTGCGCAAGGGAATTTCGACGCGACGCGCGCCGTCACTTTCGACTTGAGGAGTCAGCGATGAAGAAGCGGAATGCAAAGAGAAATACGCGGATCAGTCGAGGGCAGTCGTTCGACCGGACGCTCGTCTTCGGAACAGCGCTCACGGTCGCGCTCTCGGCGCTGCCGAGCGGGTGCGGCGGTCGATCCACGGGTCCGGGCGAAGGAAACGAGGACGGCAACTCCGGGCAAGGCGGCTCTGCCGGACGAGGGCCGGCGGGCGGCTCGGCCGGCTCCGCGAACCGCGACGGCGCGCGACCGGGTACAGGTGGGGGCACAGCGGGCGGGAACCCAGTCGACGGCAGCCACGTCGACGGCGGGTTCGCTGTCGGCGGGAACAGCGGAACGGGTGGCTCGACAGTCGACGGCCAGTTCGACGGCCTGGGCCCCGACGGCAGGGACGAGCCCATCGACGGCACCCATAGCGACGCCGTGGACTGGGAAGAGGGCTCGGACGACGGCTGGTCCGGCGAGGTGAATGACGGGGCTCCTCCGGAAGACGGCTCCCTCGCCGAAGACGGCTCCCTCGTCGAAGACGGCTCCCTCGTCGAGGACGGCTCCGCTGACGGCTCTCCAGCGGGTGACGGCGCAGCCGCCGGAGGGACGCGCCGAACGCCGATCTCGGGCGGCCCGGAGACACCCCAACGCCGGCTGGGAGGAAGATCCCGGAGGACATGCCGCCCGGGGACCACTGACGCGAAGCCTCGAAAATTCGGGAAGTTGACCCCCGCCCTCGATGCCTTATGTTGATGACGTCCCCTGGGTGGACCGGCAAGCGTGCCGGCCGCCACGGCGGGATACAGAGAAAGCAGCATGCGGCTCAACATCTTCAAGTCGAAGATCCACCGCGCCACCGTCACGCACGCCGACGTCGCCTACGAGGGCAGCGTGACCATCGACCGGGATCTGATGGACGCCGCCGGCATCCTGCCGTTCGAGGCGGTTCACATCTGGAACGCGACGCGCGGCACCCGGCTCGTGACGTACGCGCTCGAGGGGCCTCGCAACAGCGGCGCCATCTGCGTGAACGGCGCGGCGGCCCATCTCAACCAGCCGGGCGACATCGTGATCCTGGCGACCTTCGCGGAAATGTCCCCGGAAGAAGCGCGCGCCCATCGGCCGAAGGTCGTGCGCGTGGACGCCAAGAATCGCGTGCTCTCGGCGACCGAGCAGCCCGAAAAGCCGGGCCCGGTGCTGGACTCGATCGGCTTGCTCGACTGACGAAAAGCCCGGTTCGAACCGCCCGGTTCGAACCGGCGGCTCGCCGCGCGCCGAGAAAAACTGGCGGCTTCCCCCTGATTTCGGTTAGAGGCTAGCGGCCGGCCCCATGTCAGCAGCGCCTACCCCGGGGGAGCTCGTCGCCGCGCTCAGCGAGCACCCGCATTTGCCGGCGCTCGCGAAGTTCGTGCGCCACGCCGCGCTCGACGCCGCCGCGGCGCGTCAGAGCGAGTTCGCGTCTCGCCGGCACGACGGCACTACGTGGCCCCTCACGACGCCCCTCGAGGGGCTCATGCCGGCCGATACCGACACCGCGTACGGCAACGTGTTCTCGATCCTCGAGCGCGGGGTGGCGACCCCCACGGAGGCGTTGCTGCTCGGGGCGCTGCTCGCGCTCTCGGCGCGCGAGGAGCCGGAGTCGGAGGACCAGGAGGTCGCCTTCGTCGCCCACGTCACCTGGCTGGCGACGCACACGCCCTGCGACGCGCTGCTCTGCATCGACGCCGCGGCAGGCGAACACGAGGGACTCTGGCGCGCGCTGGCGCGCGTGGCGCTCGAGCCCGCTCAGGTGGCGTCCGATTTCGGACGAACCGAGGCGCTCGTCGCCGCGGCGGCCCTCGGCGCGAGCACCTCGGAGATCGCCGCGCCGGTGCGCGCGCGGGCGGTCAATCGAGCGCACGACGCGCCGGTGCGCGCGCTGCTCGCGGCCGGGCGCGCCTCGCAAGAGCCGCTGAAGGGCGAGCTTCAGCCGGCGCCGTTCAGCGCCGTCACGACCGCGATCCTCACGCTCACGCTCGTGCTCTTCGTCTGGCAGGGTGCGCGTCTGATCGGCCGGCTCGCGTTCGCTTACCGCCGGCCCGCGGCGCTCACGCTCACGCAGCGCGGCCTCGAGCTCACCCACCACGTCGAGCTGCTCGGCAAGGTCT
>DASXWF010000065.1:0-2801 GCA_036503835.1 Polyangiaceae bacterium
CCAACCTCGAGCGACTGCCGTGAAGCTACAAACCAAAACCATCGAACGCTTGCGCGACGCGCTTCTCCAGAGCGGTCGCCGACCGAGCCTCGTCGTTTCTTCGGCGTACGAGACGCTGACACGCGCGGGCATGCTCTCGAACGAGGAGGTGCTCGCGCTGAACCGCGTCGACCCACTCGCTGAGACGATGTTCCTGATGATGGCCGCGGACGGCAAGCTCACCGAGTCGGAGCACGACGCCGTGCGCGGCGGCGTCCGCGGCCTCACCGACAACGTGCTCCGCACCGGCACCATCAACGTGATGCTGCAAAACTACCAACAGCGGCTCACGGAAGAGGGGCGCGAAGAGCGCCTGCGTCAGATCGCCGAAGCCATCTCCGAGGAACCGAGCGAGGCCGAAGGCGCCTTCGCGCTCGCGGCGGCGGTCGCGCTCGCCGACGACGACATCGCGGACGAAGAGAACGCCTTCATCAACCAGCTCGCACAGTGGTTCGGCCTGTCCGCCGAGCGGACCTCGCAGATCCTCGATCAGCTGGAACAAGATCGCGGCGAAGGCTGAGCCCGTCGCGCTCGGTCATTTCGAGATCGAACGAGCGGAGTCACATCCGCCGGCGGATGGCTTCGACGAACGCGAGCAGGTCGTCCAGGCCGTGCTCGAGCACGTGGCGCACGATTCCGAGATCGACGCTTGCGTAGCCGTGGACGAGTACGTTCCGAAAGCCCGCAGCTTGTCCCATGCGCTTGGCGAGGGCCGGCTCGAGCCACCCGCCCCTGGCCAACAAGGCGAACAGTTCTTGGTTGGTGGCCGGCTCGCCGAGGCGCCCATCCGAGACAACGTGTGACGCCGTGTCGATCGCCGCTTGAACCGCCAGCTGCAACGTGTGCTCGACGAAGCGTTCCTCACGAACGTCGTTCGCGATTTCGGAAGGGCGCGCGAGCGTGCGCAGCTCCCGGACGAGGGTCTCGATCAGCGCGAGACGCTTGGCGAGCAAATCAGGATCCGTCAAAGCTTGGCGTGCCTCGGCTCTCGATAGCGCCTCAGGATCGGCAGCAGGTCGAAATACTCGTTCCTCTTTCCGATCTCGAACGCGACGCGGTGGGATCGATTGCGCTCTTCGACCACGATTCCGTCGCGAAGCACCCGATGCACCAGATCCGCAGGAGCCGTGTCGAGCATCACGAGCTGGACGGGCCGGCCCACGGCACGCGTGAGATCCGTTTCGAGCGCCGCGGGAATCGCTTCCAGCGTGGAAGGCGGGGGGATCTCGCAGAGCAGGGCAACGTCAACGTCGCTGTTCGGCCCCGCTGCGCCACGCGCCACGCTTCCGAAAAGGTAGACGGCAGCAAATTCGCTAGGATGCTCGCGAAAGTACCGCTCGAGACACGCACGCACGCCTTCAGCGTCGGGCAGGGCTTGCGTGGGAACGGACACGCCCCGAAGGGTACCACCTGTTTCTGAAGAGCGCTCCCGCGCGCGGAGCGCGAGTTCGAGCTCACTGCCCCGGGCGATACGGTCCTTTCGCTTCGCCCCAGCCCCAGCGCGGCATCGGCGCTTCGCCGCTCACGTCCGCGCCGGGTTGCGAGTTGACGACGGCGAGGCGCGTGCCCCACTCGAGGTACGAGACGAGCGCGGAGCGGAACTCCGGATCGCCGGGCACACCGATCTCGTCCGCGCACTCGAGCAGGAGCTCCAGCCAGCGCTTTCGCTGCGCTTCGGTCAGCGCGCGCGCTTCACGTGGTGGGAGATCACGTTGGGATGACCGCCGTGCTGCTCGCTGTACGTGTTCGGTCCGCCGAACACCTCGGCGATGAACGCGGCGACGTGCTCGGGATGCTCGGGCGCCGGCGCTGTCGCTTTCTTGCACCGGCGCGAGGCGAGCGCCGCAAATCGCCCGCTCTCCGGGCGGCATGACGGACAGCGCGAGCGCGTTGCGCGCCCGCACGTCCAGGCACGGTCCGTGCTTCGCTCCCGAGAGACCCCAACGTGGAGGCTAGCGTCATGGCAACGTTACACAAGGACATCTTCATCGCCTGCAGCCCGGAGCACGTCTGGGACGCGGTTCGCGACATCGGCGCGCTGCACACACGGCTCGTGCCCGGCTTCGTGATCAACACGCTGGTCGAAGACGGCGGCGAGGCACGCCTCGTGACCTTCGGAAACGGCATGGTCGTGCGCGAGGCCATCCTCTCCATCGACAACGAGCGCCGCCGCATCGCCTGGACCGCCGAAGGCGGCGCGCTGATGCACTACAACGCGGTGCTCACGATCGAGCCGAGCGACATCGGCAGCCACGTGCTCTGGACCACGGATTTTCTGCCGAACGCACAGCGCGAAACGGTCGCGAGGATGCAGGACCAGGCGCTCTCCGCCATGAAGCGCGCGCTCGAAAGCAACTCGCTCGAAATCGACACGCAGAACGGCCAGCACGCTTCCGCCGAATAGCGGCGCCTGCGTCAGCGCTTGGGCGGGCCGAGCGGGAAACAGCCGCGCGCGTCCGGCTCGCCGACGGTGGAACCGCCGACCGCCGCGGAGGTCGCGATCACGTGCTCGCGCGCACTCGCGCTCGCGGGATCGTTCGCGGCCATCGGCTTCGGGACGTGGCCGTCCAGCGCCACCGGGCAGACGCTCGCCGAAAGGGAGCGACCCGCGTCGATTTCGAGGCGCGCGACCAGCCCGACCTTGGTCCACGGCGCCCAGTCGTGTCCGGCGAACACGAAATTGCCGAGGCTGTAGAAGATCGGCGTGTCGCCCGACCAGCCGACGCCCTGAGGGACGTGCGGGTGATGGCCGATCACGGCGT
>DASXWF010000066.1:0-4374 GCA_036503835.1 Polyangiaceae bacterium
CACCACACCCGGGGGTGCCGTCGTGGCGCTCGACGCGAAGATGGTGATCGACGACAACGAGCTCGATCGCCTCCCCGCGATCGCCGCGCTGCGCGACGAGAGCGCGGAGGATCCCGCCGAGGTCGAGGCCCGCAACGCGAGCCTCACGTTCATCAAGCTCGACGGCAACGTCGGCTGCGTCGTGAACGGCGCCGGGCTCGCGATGGCCACGATGGACATCATCCAGCACCACGGCGGCACGCCCGCGAACTTCCTCGACGTGGGCGGCGGCGCCACCAAGGATCAGGTCACCAAGGCCTTCAAGATGATCCTTTCGAGCCCGAAGGTGAAGGGCATCTTCGTCAACATCTTCGGCGGGATCATGCGCTGCGACGTGATCGCGGAAGGCGTGGTCGCCGCCACGCGCGAGCTCGAGCTCAAGGTGCCGCTGGTCGTACGCCTCGAAGGCACCAACGTGGAGCAAGGCAAGGCGATCCTCGCCTCGAGCGGCCTGCGCATCCAGTCCGCCGACGGCATGGCCGACGGCGCCAAGAAAATCGTGGCCGCCGTCCGCGCTGCCTGAGGCGCCGCCAACTTCGGAAGAAAAGAAGAACCATGTCTATCTTGGTCGGTAAGGACACGCGGGTCGTCGTTCAGGGCATCACGGGCTCGGCGGGCTCGTTTCACGCGAAGCAGTGCATCGCTTACGGCACCGCCATCGTCGCGGGCGTGACGCCCCAGCGCGGCGGAGAGAAGTTCGAGGCCGAGGGCCCCGATTCGAAGAAGGTCAGCGTCCCGGTCTTCGACACGGTGGCGGAAGCCGTGAAGAGCACCGGCGCGGACACTTCGTGCATCTTCGTGCCCGCGCTCGGCGCGGCGGATGCGATCCTGGAAGCCGCCGACGCCGGCTGCAGCCTGGTGGTCTGCATCACCGAGGGCATCCCGGTCACGGACATGATTCGCGTGCGGCGGGCCCTCGAGGGGCGGCCGGTGCGGCTGATCGGGCCGAACTGCCCGGGAATCATCACGCCCGGCGCGTGCAAGATCGGCATCATGCCGGGCCACATCCATCGCGTGGGACGCATCGGCGTCGTCTCGCGCTCCGGTACCCTGACGTACGAGGCCGTCGGACAGCTGACGGCGCTCGGGCTCGGTCAATCGACGTGCGTCGGCATCGGCGGCGATCCCGTCGGCGGCATGGACTTCGTCGACGTGCTGAAGCTCTTCAACGATGACCCCGGCACCGAGGCCGTCATGATGATGGGCGAAATCGGCGGCAACGCCGAGGAGCGCGCGGCCGACTTCATCCGTGCCCACATGAAGAAGCCGGTCGCGGGCTTCATCGCGGGCGCGACCGCGCCGCCCGGCAAGCGCATGGGCCACGCCGGCGCCATCATTTCGGGCGGCAAGGGCACCGCGAAGGACAAGATCAAGGCGCTCGAAGCGGCCGGTGTCCGCGTTGCGCCGTCCCCGGCCGACATGGCGTCGACGCTCAAGAGCTTGCTCTAGGTTTTCCCAAAAATCTTGCGTAAGCCGCGGGGCTTGCTATGAGGGGCCCGCCAACTCCCTTCTGATTTCAAGGATCTACGACGAAACCATGGCGACTCAGCGAACCCTCTGCATCATCAAGCCCGACGCCGTGGAACGCCGCGTCCAGGGTGCGATCCTCCAGCGTCTTCTCGAAGAGGGATTCCAGGTGCTCGGCATGCGCCAGGCGCACCTGACCCGCAAGCAGGTCGAAGGCTTCTACGCGGTTCACCGCGAGCGCGGCTTCTTCGACGAGCTCTGCACGTTCATGAGCCGCGGCCCGGTCGTCCTGCTCGCGCTGCAGCGCGATGACGCCGTGCAGCATTTGCGCAACGTGATCGGGGCGACGGACCCCGCGAAGGCCGCCCCCGGCACCGTGCGCAAGCTGTACGGCTCGAACGTCGGCGAGAACGCCACGCACGGCTCCGATTCCGAGGAAAATGGGCGCCTCGAGTGCACCTATTACTTCCCCGGGATGGATCTCGTCTGACGAAACGTTGATCGAACGGCGTCCGTCGCCGGATCAGTCACCCACAATGGAAAGCGAGCCCCCCTCGCAGCCGCCACGGAACGGCGCGGTCGCGCTGGCGCGGGGTACGCTGCGCGACGGGCTCGGTGCCCTCGGCAACCTCGCTCTCCTCTCCGGTTCGGCCAGGGTCGGCTCGAAGGCCATCGCAGGCGTCCTGCCCGACGTGCTCTCGTCGTGCGGCGCCATGCGGGACGCGGCCCGCAACCTGCTCGCCGAGCTCGCCCCGGCGCTCGAGGGCAACACGGTGGTCGCCGAGCTCGAGACCTTCGTGATCCCGCGGCTGGACGACGTGGAGCGCGAGCTCTACGAGCGCGTGAATTCGCCGTTCCGCACCCCGGCGCGCGTCGGGCTCGACCGCCTGCTCACGCGCCTGTCGCGCGAGCTCGACTCCGCGCAGGCGCTCCTCGAGCTCCTGGAGGTCGCTTCGCGGGAGACGAGCTTCCCGCTCTTCATTCCCGACCTCCTGCGCCAGCGTCTGTCCGCGCCGCCGAGCGGCCGCCGCCCGTACAAGCGCTTCCCGGCGCGCCTCGTGGTCGAGGCTCCCGCGCGCGAAGTCGCGCTGAAGCCGCGCACCATTTCGGGCCTGGTCGGCGCCCTGGCGGAAATCGCGGATGATCGCGGGCCGCCCGCCATCGTGCTGCGCGAGCGCGCGGGCGCGTTCGAGCTCGTGATTTCGAATACCGCGCCACCCGGCGGCGAGGAGCTATCGCTCTGGGGCTACGGCGTGATCGCTCCGAGCTTGCCGGCGCTCGAGGCCGGGGCAACGCTCGCCGGAGTCACGCTGGAGCACGGCGAAGACGGCGCGATCCTTCGCTTTCCTGCGCGCCAGTAGCGCCCCTTGCTCGCCGGCTTTGCCTGACGCAAAGTCCCGGATCTCATGCCCGATTCCGAGCTCGAGGGGACCATCGTCGCTGCGTTCGAGAACCGCGAGCTGCTCGCGAAGCCGGAGGTCAAGGCCGCCGTCGAGGAGGTGATCGCCCGCCTCGACAGCGGAAAACTCCGCGTGGCGAGCCCCGAAGCGCCCGGCCGCTGGGTGACACACGCCTGGGTCAAGCAAGCCATTTTGCTCTACTTCGCGATCCGCCCCATGCAGAAGATCGAAGACCCTCCGTTCGAATTCTTCGACAAGATCCCGCTCAAGAAGGATCTCGATCGCGCGGGCGTTCGCGTCGTTCCCCCCGGAACGATTCGCTACGGCGCGTTCGTCGAAGCGGGCGCCATCGTCATGCCGGGGTACGTGAATATCGGTGCCTGGGTCGGAGCCGGCACGATGGTCGACACCTGGGCGACGGTCGGGTCGTGCGCGCAGATCGGGCGGGACTGCCACCTGTCGGGCGGCGTCGGCATCGGCGGCGTGCTCGAGCCGCCGGGCGCCCAGCCCGTGGTGGTCGAGGACGGCTGCTTCATCGGCTCGCGCGCGATCATCGTGGAAGGCGTGATCGTCGAGCGCGAGGCCGTGATCGGCGCGGGCGTCGCGCTCACCGCGTCGACGCTGATCGTGGACGTGACCGGCAGCGAACCGGTCGAGTCGCGCGGCCGCATCCCGGCGCGCAGCGTGGTGATCCCGGGCACGCGACCCAAGCGCTTCCCCGCGGGCGAATACCAGGTGCCGTGCGCGCTCGTGATCGGCCGCCGCAGCGAGAGCACCGACAAGAAGACCAGCCTCAACGCCGCCTTGCGGGATTTCGGCGTCGCCGTCTGACGCCGAATCCCCTTCGTACAGCCGCATGACCGATCTCGTCCAAACCCTGCTCTGGCTCTGCCGCATCCCCTCCGTCATCGGGGAGGAGCGCGAGCTCTGCGACGCCGTCGCCGAGCGCCTCGGACGCGTCCCGCTGGCGGCGCCCATCCGCCGCTACGGCGACTCGCTGGTGGTGCCGCTCGTGCGCGGCAGCGGCGGGCCGCACCTGGTGCTCGCCGGCCACCTCGACGTGGTCAAGACCGAGCACGACGCGCCCGCGCGCATCGAGGGCGAGCGGCTCTACGGGGCCGGCGCGGCCGACATGAAGAGCGGCCTCGCCCTGATGTTCGACATCGCCGAGCGCCCGGAGCGCCCGCGCCTCGATCTGACGCTGATCTTCTACGCGCGCGAGGAGGGCCCGTTCGCCGAAAACGAGCTCGGACGCGTCCTCGCCGAGGACACCGAGGTGGTGCGCGCCGACCTCGCGATCGCGCTCGAGCCGAGCGACAACAAGCTTCAGCTCGGCTGCGGCGGCTCGCTGCACGCGACCGTCACGTTCAACGGACGCACCGCGCACAGCGCGCGACCCTGGCAAGGCGAAAACGCCGTGCACAAGGCGGCCGGCCTGCTCGCCAGGCTCGGCGCGCTCGAGCCACGC
>DASXWF010000067.1:0-2306 GCA_036503835.1 Polyangiaceae bacterium
GCCGAGCGCAACCCCTGCCATGTCGGTGGCGACGAAGCCCTCGGGGTCGGCAAAGAGCTGCATCCAGAACCAGACGCAGCGCACGGCGGGCGGCTGCGCCCACACACGGGACGACAGGGTGGACTTGAAGATCTGAGTGTATTGCTGACGCATGCAGGCGGGCCCTCCCTGGCCCTTTTCACCCACGTCATGTGGGCCGTTCGGGTACACGTCCATTGGCCAAAAACCTTGGCCAACAGGGGCTTTGATGGGCTCCTACAGGCGTTGCCGCGAGTGGGATTTCAAAGCCTTACGTGGTGCCCAGGAGGACCGCGCCGCCTTCCTAAAGCGCGGGTCGGAGGTTCGAGTCCTCCCGGGAACACCTGATTATCACTAACGAAACCGACTCTTTTGAAAACTCCCCGTAGCCCAGCCAGGCCAAAAACTTTGGCCCAAGCCCCTCGGGCTAGTCACCGACGGGGTTTCGGGTCCTCCGGCAAATCCTCGAGCTCGCGGCCCTCGTGGGCCTGGGCAGCTGCCGCATACAGCACGTTCAGCACCCCCACCTTGGCCCGCTCCTTAGCTTGTTTGGCCCCCGGCAAAGCGCCAGCCGGCGTCTCGATGAGCCGAGCCCCCCGGTAGCCATGGCTCGTCGTCGCCACCGTGTGCCCCGTCAAGTCGAGCGCGTCCTGCATGCTCGCCCCCGCATCGGCCAGCGCCGTCACGTACGCCCGGCGGAAGGAATGAAAGTCGACCGCCCGCGTCTCGTCCGTGTCCACCTGCAGCGCGCAGAAGTTCCGGCGCTCGTCGCCCACCGCCCGCTCGTAGCCCGGCAGGGGGCGCACGATGCCTTCCGACCAGAGCGCGTCCCGGAGCGGCTGCGCGTAGCTGATGCCCTTGCCCGTCTTGCGCTTGCCAGCGTTCGGCCCCCGCCGCAACGGGAACACCGGACCCGCCGTCGGGCACCCGTGCGCCTCCCACCAGGCAATGAGCGGCCCCTTCACCGTGGCGGGGATACCGTGCGTCACCTTCTCGTAGGCGCGCGTCGCCCGGCTCTTGCCCGCCCGCTCGAGCCGGCGCCGCCGACCCGTCTTCGGATCGGTCTTCGGACGGCGCACCTTGCACGTGCGCCACGCCACCGTATCGAAGTCTTCCCAGTCGGCCGCGTGCAAGTCGCTCGTGCGATGGCCCCCGAGGTCACGGGCAAACAGCGCCATCATATCGAGCTCGGAAGCAAACCCCCGACGACGGAACCGTACGATCTCGTCATCGGTGAGAATCACCCGGGGCCTGTCGTCCGTCTCGACGTGCTCGCCGAGCTCGAGACCGAGCGCCACGTTGTGCTCGATGGCCCCGCGCCGCGCGAGCCGCGCCAAGAGCCGGCTGATGTCCGAGCGCATCTTCAGGATGTACCCGGCGAGCAGCCCCGCGTCCGCCATGGCGTCGAGCACGCCGGCCACGTGGTGCTTCTTCAGCTCCCGCACCTGCACGTGGCCGATGCGGGGGATAGCGAAGCTCCGCAGCCGCGTAGCCCGGTCCTTCGCCGCCGGGATGCCGGCAGCGAGCTGGTCCTGTATGAACTGCTCGGCCGCCACCGCGAACGGCTGCTTGCCGCCCGCGTCGGGCGGCGTGCCCGTGTCAAACCATTGGTCGTAAACGCGCTGGGCCGTCGCCTCGTCGTCGGTCAGCAGATCCACGCTCGGCGAGCGCGTGCCGTCGCCGAATTTGATGCGACCGATCCAGGTGCGCTTGTTTGACCTGTACTCGATGCGGAGTTTGCTCCGCTTTCTCTCGATATCGAACTGCATAAATGGGTTTCTCTCTCAGCGAGCGGCGCCGAGAGAAATTCTCAGCCGCCGTTCGAAGCCTGTTTGAGCCATGCGACGACCGCCTCGGGCTCGAAGCGCACGGCCTGCCCCACTAGCACCGTGGGCAGCCCCCGCTTGCGCAGAGCGTCCACGTGAGCCGGCGAGCAATTGAGCCGCCGCGCGAGCGATTGCTTGTCCACGAGCAGCTCTTGCTGATGCGATAGAGCGTCGCTCACCGCCGCCGCCACCACCGCCGCGAGCTGCTTGGCCGTCAGCGAAAACGCTGGCGAATTGGCCGTGTCGTTCGCGGCAGGCTCGCCGCGTGTCAAATACTTTGCCCGACGCCGCCCCGTCTCTTCGTCCATTGGTGCCCTCCATGGCCCGGCGCGACGTCAGGTGTCCCCCGGACGTGTCGCCGAATGACCCTCCCCTTAGCCAGCGTGGCGCGCAGGTGTCATGGAGAATCGCCACGGGTGTCTAAATCTGGTATGCGGGGGTGGGCGCCCCCATACAGGGGGG
>DASXWF010000068.1:0-2927 GCA_036503835.1 Polyangiaceae bacterium
GCCAGCTACGACGGCGCGCTCGACGAGGTGCTGCGCCACGTCCAGGTCGAGCGCTACTTCGTGTCCCGGCGTTACCGGGTGGGCGCCGTGACGATCGGGCCCGAGATGTCGGTCGACGCGGGGGAGCGCCAGCTCACGGCCGATCGCAGCGCGGCCGCGCTGCCCCCCGCGTTGCAGTCCGTGACGCTGTTCGAGGCGTTCGGCGAGCTCGTCGACGCCATGGGCGGCGTCCTCGAGTTCTCGGATCTCTTGAAGCGCCCGCTCGACGCCTACAAGTACCTGCAGATCACGGCGGAGACCGGCGAGGTGCAGCTTCGCTCCCAGAGCATGGAGGTCAACTGCGTGCTGCTCGGCAGCGCGAACGAGCTCCACCTGAACGCGTTCCGGGAGCACGCCGAGTACGAGAGCTTTCGTGGCCGCCTCGAGTTGATTCGAGCGCCGTACCTTTTGAACTGGATGGACGAGAAGCGCATTTACGACGCGCAGATCGCCCCGCACGTGCGCCGGCACGTGGCGCCGCACGCCACGGAGATGGCGGCGATGTTCGCCGTCCTGACGCGCATGCGCCGCCCCACGCCGGAACGGTACGAAAAGCCGCTGCGCGAGATCGTGGAGCAGCTCACCGCGGTCGAGAAGCTCGACCTCTACACGAGCGGGACGGCGCCCGAGAACCTCGACGACGACGCGGGAAAGCTCGTGCGCTCCGCGGTGCCGCGCCTGCACCACGAGAGCGACGCCTACCCGATCTTCGAGGGCAGCGTCGGGGCGAGCCCGCGCGAGATGCGTACCGTGTTGCTCGACGCCGCTCAGAGCCCTCGTTACGAGTGTCTCTCGCCGCTCGCGGTGCTCCTGGAGATCGACAAGCTCTGCGAACGCGTCGGCGAGTACTCGTTCCTCGAGGAGGAGCGGCTGCCGGGCGGCTATCACGACCACGTGCTGTTCCGGAAGGTGATCCGCACGCGGCTGCTCGACTCCTTCGAGGACGAATTTCGGATCGCGAGCGGGCTGGTCGACGAAGCGCGCTACACCGAGCTCTTCTCACGCTACGTCACGCACGTGAACTTCTGGCTCAAGCACGAGAAGCTCAGAAATCCCATCACCGGCCAGTACGAGGAGCCCGATCAACGCCTGATGCACGAGGTCGAGACGCTGCTCGGCTCGACGGATCAACCCGAGGAGCTCCGCCACTCGCTGATCAGCGCGATCGCCGCCTGGGCCATCGACCATCCGGACGAGCCGCTCGATCACGCGCGCATCTTCGCGGGCCAGCTCAAGAAGTTGCGGGAGGCCGTGTTCGCCGAGCGCCGCACCGCCGTCGCCAAGCTCTGCCGCGACGTCATGATCCTGCTGCGGGAGGAAGGCAGCGGGCTCGACGAAGCCAGGCGCTCCGCGGCCCGGCGCGCGATCGAGGAACTGAAGACGCGCTTCGGCTACGAAGAGGTCTCGATCGTCGACGCGGCGGCCGTGCTCGTCAGCGAGCGCTTCGCGGACCTCTTGCACTGACGCCGCGGCGGCCCAAAACTCCGGGCGACCGATGCTGATCGACACGCACTGTCATCTCGACGCGGAGAACTTTCCGGAGGGCGCACCGGCCGTGCTCGAGCGCGCCCGCGCGGCGGGTGTTTTCGGCTTCATTTCGATCGGCGTCGGCTCGCTGGCGCAGGCGGAGGCGGCGGCGGCGCTGGCGCAGGCTGCGGCGGACGTTCTCGCCACGGCGGGCGTTCACCCGCACGACGCGAAGACGCTCGACCCCGCGCTCGAGGCGGGGCTCGAGGCGCTCGCCGGGCGCGAGCGCGTCGTTGCGGTGGGGGAGGTGGGGCTCGATCACCACTACGACCATTCGCCCAAGCAGGAGCAGGACCGCGCATTCCGCTGGGCCGTCGCGCTGGCGCGCAGCGTTCGAAAGCCGCTCGTGATCCACACTCGTGAGGCGCCCGCCGAAACGCTCGCGATCCTGCGCGAGGAGGGCGCCCGCGAGGTCGGCGGCGTGATCCACTGCTTCAGCGAGGATCGAGCCTTCGCGCGGGACGCGCTCAATCTGGGCTTTTACCTGTCGTTCTCCGGGATCCTGACCTTCAAGAACGCGCGCGCGGTCCACGACGTGGCGGCCTTCGCGCCGCCGGATCGCGTGCTCGTGGAGACCGACAGCCCCTACCTTTCGCCGGTCCCGCTCCGGGGCAAGAAGTGCGAGCCGGCGTTCGTCGCGCACACCGCCCGGCGCCTGGCCGAGCTCCGCGGAGAGCCGCTCGACGCCGTCGCCGCCCGAACCACCGAGAACGCCGCCCGCGCGTTCCGTTTCCGCGTCCGAGAGCTTCCTGCGGGCAGCGTCGCGCTTGACACGGGGGGGAGCAAAACCCCATAGTCCCGGGCCCTTTGGCGAGGTAGCTCAGCTGGTTAGAGCACGCGCTTCATAAGCGTGGTGTCGCCGGTTCAAGTCCGGCCCTCGCTACCACACAAAACTCGAGCACTGGGAAGCTGGCGGTAACGGGGAGGTTGTCGCGAGCGTGGGGATTTTTTGGGGCCGCCAAGGCGCCAAGAAGACGCCAGGGCCCGCCAGAGGATTTTGGGGGGGTTAGGTGAGCCACGACCAAACACAAGAATCTCTCGCTGGCGGGCCCTGGCGTCCTTCTGGCGTCTTGGCGGCCTCTGTCAGCCCACCAGTCCATCAAGGGCTGACAGTTCTCGAGACGAGGCTGCTGCACAGCCTGCGGCGTTAGGCAGCGTTCGAGGTCGGGCTCCCCAAGGAACCCGGCGTCAGTTGTTGCCGAACAGGTCGTGGATCTTCGAGTCGAGGGCGACTGCGATCTTGTAGAGGCTCGAGATCGAGGGGCTCGATTCGGCGCGCTCGATCTGCGAGAGCAGCGAAATGCTGAGGCCGGTGCGGCGGCTCATCTGCTTCAGCGTGAGCTCGCGCTCCTTGCGCATGG
>DASXWF010000069.1:0-2406 GCA_036503835.1 Polyangiaceae bacterium
AACACGAGCAAGGGAAAACACTCGGTATCCGTCTGGGAGACCGGCACGAGCCCGGCCGCCGCGAGCTCCGTCCTGAGCTCCAAGAAGTTCTCGAAGATCCCGTTGTGAACGACGACGATCTTGCCGTCGGGGCTGGCATGCGGGTGGGCGTTTTCTTCCGTGGGCCGCCCGTGCGTCGCCCAGCGGGTGTGCCCGATGCCGGCCTGCGAAATCGCAGCGTGGTGGTTCAGCCGCGCTACCTTCGCCTCGAGACCCGCGAGCCGCTCGGTGGTGCGCGTGATCTCGATGCTACCGGCGGTCAAAAGGCCGATACCGGCGCTGTCGTACCCGCGGTACTCGAGCCGCTTGAGACAATCGAGCAGGATCGGCGTCGCGGGTCGCGATCCGAGGTAGCCGACGATGCCGCACATGTTCGTTGCACGGCGTCGCTTCTCGTAGCGCTCGAAGCCGTCCGGCTCGAAGAGAGCAAGGATCGTTCCAGCGTGTCAAGGACCGCTCCGTCGATACCAGCTCGACGAGCGCAGCCAGATGATCACGGTGGGCGCGCGCCTGCAACACTCCCGCGGATGGTATCTCGAACGATCGCGTCATTTCGATGGAGTCTTTGCGCCGACCGCGCGCTCGTGCCCCACGTCCGGCCTGGGCATGGAAGGTGCTCTGCACGAGGCGAGGAACAGAAGCCGATCGCAGGACGCTTGCCGGCAAGCATCGCGATCGCGAAAGGCATTCATGACCCAATCGATCATCTTGCTGGCGCTCGGCGCGTCGCTCACTTGGGCGGCGTGTGGAGGGAGCATTCCCCCGCCGACGCAGCAGCTAGCCGACGCCGAATCCGCAGAGCGAAGCGCAGGCGAGCTCGGCGCCGCCAAGGAGCCGGCAGCGAAGCTTTCGCTCCAGCTCGCGCGCGAACAGATCGCGCAGGCGAAGGTCGCCATGGCGGACGGCGACAATCGGGAAGCCGAACGGCTGCTGGTGCGGGCGAAGGCGGATGCCGAGCTCGCGATCGCCCAGTCGCGTGAAACGGGCGCGAAGGAAGAGGAAGAGGAAGCAGCCGAAGACTCGGCGGCTCAGAAAGAAACCAACGTCGGACAGGGGGCAGTCAAATGAACACCGTACGAAGTCTACTCGTCGTTCTGGCGAGCACGACCGCGTTCGCCGCGTGTGCGGCCGCCGTACCGCCAAAGGATCTCGTCAACGCGCGCACCGCCTACGACCGGGCGAGCAAGGGTCCGGCCGCGCGCCTCAGCCAGTCCGACCTGCACACGGCCGAGGTGCAGCTCGCCGCCGCGGAAGCGTCGTTCAAGGAAGAGGGCGACACCCAAAGGACGAGGGACCAGGCCTATCTCGCGATGCGAAAAACGGAACTCGCCGAGGTGGTCGCGCGCACCCTGCAAGCCGAGAAGAACGAAGCCGGCGTCGTCGACGCCATGCACGCAGAACAGAAGCAGACTGTCGCGAACACTTCTGCCGAGCTCGGTCGCAGCAAGACGCAGCTCGCCTCTCAGGGCGCCACGCTCGACGCCCAGTCCGCGGCGCTGGCCACGGAGCGATCGCGTCGCGAGGAAGCGGAGAAGCGCGCCGCACAGGCGGCCGCCGACCTGGCCAAGTTCGCGACCGTGAAGCAAGAGCCGCGCGGGATGGTCATCAGCCTCTCCGGCGGTGTTCTTTTCGCCTCCGCGAAATCGGAGCTCCTTCCGGCCGCGCGAGTGAAGCTCGACGACGTTGCAAAAGCCCTCACCCAACAGGATCCGCTCTCGCGGATGGTCGTCGAGGGCCACACCGATTCGCAAGGCTCGGCGGAGTACAATCAGGATCTCTCGCAACGGCGCGCACAGGCCGTTCGCGACTACCTGGTAACGCGCGGCATCGCCGGCGATCGCATCACGGCCCAGGGCTTCGGCCCGTCGCGCTCGGTCGCGGACAACACTTCGGCCGAGGGGCGCGCGAACAATCGGCGCGTCGAGATCGTCGTTCAGGCGGCAGTCGCCGCGCCCTGAGTCCCTCACCCTCCCGCCGGTAGGCGCGCGCCGGGTCAGCGCGCGCCGGCGGGAGCGGCGATACTGCGGAGCTTCGCGGCGTGAGGACTCTCGGGATACCGACTCAGGAAACTCCGCGCCTTCTCGGCGGCACGGGCCGGCTCGCCGCTTCGATACAGAAGCTCGATGAGCAACGCTTCCCGCTCCTGAGCGAGCTCGGGCAGCGAGAACCTTTCGCGTGACGCTTCCAGCGTCGCGAACGCTTCGGCGAGCCGGCCGCCGCGCAGCTCGGACCGCGCGCGGCGCAGCAACGCCGCCTCTTCCTCGAGCGCGCGCGACGCGCCGCGCGCGTCCGCGACGGGGAACGCCGCGACGGAGGAGCTCGCCGTCGCGCGCGCTTCGACCGGCGGCGCCGCTACGGTCGAACCCG
>DASXWF010000070.1:0-3552 GCA_036503835.1 Polyangiaceae bacterium
TCCAGGATGACGTGTGCGCGCTGGGTCGCGTCGACGTTCAGGAGCGGTCGAGCCAGCCGGCTCTGGGCGCTCGCTTCGGGGCGCGCCTGGCCCAGCGGCACGATTTGGGGGCGGCCGGGGACGGCGGAGGCAACCTTGGGAGGGGGCTCCGGACGCACGGCGGGGCCGGCGGGTACCACGCTCGCCGGCTCGAAGCGTGCGATCTCCGGCACCGCCATGGGGGCGGGGCTCGTCGCGCCGGCGCCTCGTTCGGGCAAGACGGCAGCTTGTGCCGTGCGCGCCGGCAGCTCGCCTTCGCTGCCGAGCAAGAGCGCGAAGCTGCCGATGCTGATGGCGATGCCGAGCACGACCCCGAGCGCGAGTCCGGCCCCGCGTGGTCCGATCCCACGCTGAGGCGGCGCGGGCGCGTCCAGCTGCGCCGTGTAGGCAGGAGGCAGCTCGCGCCGGACGGTCTCCCAGCGCACCGTGACCTCGTCCTCGCCGATCCAATCGAGAGGGATGCTGACGTAGGGTTTGGTGTGCTCCTCTTCGCGCGCCACATAGGGCTTCGTGAAGTCGTCCTCGCGCTGGGTGGCTCGCTTCGGCAGGGGAACCACGTTGGTCTTGACGGCGGCGCTCACTCGTCCTCCTCGGGGTGTGATTCGAGCGTTAGAGCACGCGGGATGCCAGGGCGGCGAACGCCGAATTTCGGGGAAATCATGCTGTTGCCGAGGCGATCACGGCGTGGCACTCGGCCACGTTGAGGCGCCTGACGACTGCCATCCCGGAGGGTGAGGATTCATGCCACGCGCTCATGGGTGAAGTTCCGCCGGACGCCATGTTCGTTCCCGGCGGCGCGTGCCAGATTCACCCTTGCCAGCATCTACCGCTCGATTCGATTCGGCTGCGCGTCGTCACGCGTCAGCGCTGGCGAGGATCTGCGATGAAATCCGGGTGGAACGAACGTTTGCGATCGATCGAGGCCGGCATCGGGCTCGTCAGAAATGCCGGACTGGCGCACTTGGTGGCCGAAGACTCGCGCCTCGACGGCCGGCAAATCACGCTCGAGGGGGAGCGGCTGATCAACTTCGGGAGCTGCTCGTACCTGGGGCTCGAAACCGACGAACGCCTGAAGAACGCGGCCTGTGCGGCCGTCGAGCGCTACGGCGTCGTATTTTCGTCCTCGCGTGCCTACGTTTCCGTACCTCTCTTCGCCGAGTACGAGCGGCTCATGGCGGAGCTCGTCGGCCGGCACCCGGTGGTGCTCGCGCCGAGCACGTCCCTGGCGCATCAGGCGGCCCTGCCCGTGCTCGTCGGCGAGCGCGACGCCGTCTGTTACGACGTCATGGTCCACAGCAGCGTCCAGGCGGTGCTGCCGACGCTGCTCCAGCGCGGCGTGCCGTGCGAACCGATTCCGCACAACCGCCTCGACCTCCTGGAACGGCGGGCGCGCCGGCTCGCCGCGAATCACGAACGCGTCTTCTACCTTTGCGACGGCGTCTACAGCATGCACGGCGATCTCGCGGACCTCGCCGGTCTTTCGGATCTGATGGAGCGCATGCCGGCGCTGTTCGCGTACGTGGACGACGCGCACGGCGTCGGCTGGGCCGGCCGGCACGGCGCGGGCGTCGTGCTCGGCGAACGCGGGCTCCACGAGCGGATGGCGGTCGCGCTCAGCCTCTCCAAGTCGTTCGCCACGGGCGGGGCCATCGTCACGGTTCACGATCGCGAGCTTGCCCGCCGCATCTTCAGCTGCGGAGCGCCGCTCATCTTCTCGGGCCCGTTGCAGCCCGCTCAGCTCGGAGCCGGCATCGCCTCCGCGCTGATCCACCTCTCACCCGAAATCGGCGCGCTCCAGGAGCGGCTGCGCGTCCGGATCCGGCTGTTCGACGAGCTGAGCGCGGCGCTCGGCGTCGAGGTGGTCGCGCCGAGCCGCTCGCCGATTCGTTTCATCGAGATCGGCCGGAGCGAGGCGGCGATCGAGGTCGCGCGGCACCTGCGCGCCGCCGGATTCTTCCTGAACATTTCGGTCTTCCCGGCCGTTGCTCACGGTCGCGCCGGGGTGCGCCTCATGCTGACGTGCCAGCACACCGCCGAAGACGTGGCGGCTCTGGTGCGCGAGCTCGCGCGCTGCCTCGAGGCGCAGAATCCGAAGTCCACTCGCGGAAAGCGCAGCCCGCTCACGTTCCGAGCTTCGCGGCCTTCATGAGCAGGTAGTTCCGCTCGGGAATGCTCGAGGTGCCCGCCGCGGCGCTGCGGTAGGCGGCGACCGCAGCCGCGCTGTCGCCGGCACGCTCGTGAAGGTGCCCGCGCACGGCGGCGAGGCGGTAGTGGCTCGCGAGACGCGGATCGGCGTCGAGCGCGGTGAGGAGCTCGAGCCCGTGCTCCGGGCCGTGAACCATGGCGGCGGCGACGGCGTGGTTCAACACGACCATCGGATTGTCCGACATGCGGAGGAGGAGCCCGTAGAGGCCGAGAATCTGCGGCCAGTCGGTGTCTTCGGCGCGAAGGGCCTCGTCGTGCACCGCCGCGATTGCAGCCTGGATCTGGTAGGCGCCGGCCGCGCCACGCCGGAGGGCGCGCGACACCAGCTCCACGCCCTCGTCGACCGCCTCGCGGTCCCAGCGGCTTCGATCCTGCTCGTCCAGGGGTACGATCTCGCCGTCCGGGCCGGTGCGCGCGGCGCGGCGAGCGTCGGTGAGCAGCATCAGCGCGAGCAGCCCCAGCACCTCCCCGTCCTCGGGCAACGCCTGCTGCACGTTGCGCGCGAGGCGGACGGCTTCGCTCGAGAGGTCCACGCGCTGGAGCGTCGCTCCGGCGCTGCTCGCGTACCCCTCGTTGAAGATCAGGTAAAGGACGTGCAGGACGGCCGGAAGCCGGCGCGTGCGCTCGGCGTCGTCCGGCATGCGAAAGGGCACGCCGGAGCTCTTGATGAGCTGCTTCGCGCGGCTGATGCGCTGCGCCATCGTCGCTTCCGGCACGAAAAACGCGCGCGCGATCTCGGCCGTCGTGAGGCCGCCCACGGCCCGCAGCGTGAGCGCGATCGCGGAGGTGCGCGTGAGGGCCTCGTGGCAGCACAGAAACAGGAGCAGCAAGGTGTCCTCGCGTTCGGGTTCGTCGCCGCTGTCCGGAGATGGCAGCACCGTTTCCTCGAAGGGCGTCTCCGCCACGAGCGCCGTTTCGCGGCGCCGGCGCGCGATCTCGCTCCGCAGCTGATCGGAAAGCCGCCGCGCCGCGACTTGAATCAGCCAGGCGCGTGGATTGTCCGGCACGCCCTCGCTCGGCCACTTCGTCGCCGCCACCAGCAGCGCCTCCTGGACCGCGTCCTCCGCCGCCGAGAAATCGCCGTAGCGGCGGGCCACCGCGGCGAGCACTTGGGGCGAAAGCTCGCGCAGTAAGCGCTCGCCGGTACGAGGGCTCTCCGTTCGCGTCACGGATCGACGGGAGGTGGGCTCATCACCTCGCGTACCTCGATGGGAATGTCGAGCGACTTGCCGCCAGGTCCGGGCGCCGCGGAAGCTCGCGCCGCGATGGCATACGCCTGCTGCGGTGTCTCGACGTGCACGATCCAGT
>DASXWF010000071.1:0-1501 GCA_036503835.1 Polyangiaceae bacterium
CTAGCGACCGTCACGACGGCGAGCGCGATGGGCTGACGGAGGACGAGAGAGAGGAGATGTACTCATGATGATCAGCATCGAGTGCCGTTTTACAGGCGAGGTCCTGTTTGCGGGCGACTACGAGAGCGTGCGAGAGGCTGCCGAAGCCGCCGTGGCACAGGGCGCGAACCTGGGCGACGCGGACCTGGGCGACGCGGACCTGGGCGGCGCGAACCTGAGCTACGCGGACCTGCGCGGAGCGGACCTGAGCGGCGCGAACCTGCGCGACGCGGACCTGGGCGACGCGGACCTGGGAGACGCGAACCTGGGCTACGCGGACCTGCGCGGCGCGAACCTGAGCGGCGCGGACCTGGGCGGAGCGAACCTGGGCGGCGCGAACCTGCGCGACGCGAACCTGCGCGACGCGGACCTGAGCTACGCGAACCTGCGCGGAGCGGACCTGAGCGGCGTATTGGCCATGATGGGAATCCGTCAAGATCCGGATCTGCCCCGCAAGGTCCTAGACCAGATAACCGCGCACCCTGAGACCTGGGATCAACGCGCGTGGCACTCGAAATGCGGGACACGCCATTGCGTGGCCGGCTGGGCAGTCCGCCTGACACCCGGAGGGGACGACCTCGAGGAACGGGTGAGCACCGCTATGGCCGCGACGCTGCTCCTCTGGCGGCCCGGCGCGGAGCTCCCCAGCTTCAGCGCCAACGCTACGGATGATGAGACCATCGGGCGACTGCGACGGATGTGTGAGCCGGGTGACGCGGGGCGTCCGGATGAGGAGGGAGAGCCGACCTACATCAACACCTACGCCGGCATCGTCCCGAGGGGTCGCGAGGAGTGACCGACCACGATGACCGGGACACCGAGCCGTGTCCGCCGCCACCTGTACGAGAGGACCGAATGAGCATCACCCTGGAATCACAATCGCGCTGCGACGAGTTGGCCGAGGAGTACGGCATTGACCTACGGCTGGAGTACGACGGCGACGCGCCGATGCCATATGCGATCTGGTCCGACGATGAGATCGTCGGCGCTGGCACCACCGAGCTGTCCGCACTGCGCGACGCCGAGGAGCAACTGGCTGCCTGGAGCGAGGCGTGACCGAGTCCGACCACTGGGCGCGCCGCGCCGAAGAGATCATGGCCGCGAGCACGCCGGCGTGATCCGAGTGCGGCGAATCGCTCGAGGCCGAAACTGAGCTCTGTGCGGCGTGCCAGGATCGCGTCGACGCGAGCTTGTGGCGCGACCTGTTGGCCGCCGCGAAGGCTGGCCACGTGCTCGTATTCGAGCGCGGCGGGCTCACCGTGAATGGTGACCGGGCCTTCGCGCTCGACGCTGCCGCGGTTGCGCTGGCGAGACTGAAGTGAAATACCGCGTCGAGTGGTCCAACGGCATCCACGTAGTGTGGACTGACAGCTGGGCCACCGCGCTGCTGCTGTACAGATGCATGCCTGCGCCGAGCCCTATTACTAGCGACCGTCACGAGGGCGAGCGCGGTGGGCTGACG
>DASXWF010000072.1:0-7043 GCA_036503835.1 Polyangiaceae bacterium
GGATCGCTTGGCGGGCTACGTCGCGGCGGCGAAGCGTCCGGGGCCGAGCGGGCTGCGGCCTCTGGCGGGGCCCGAGCGTGTCGTCTTTCGTGCGGAGCGGCCGCCGGCTCTCGAACGGCCGCCGCAGCGCGCGCACTGGTACGCCCTGATCGGGTGCGCCTTCGGGGCCGCGTTCTTCGCGCTCCGGCAGCGAGGGGCGCGACTCGAACGAGTCCGGGCGGGGCTTTCGGCGGTGTTCGCCGTGTTCGCGGGACTGCTCGGGATCCTGCTCGGCGTGCTGTTGGTCTCGAAGTTCAACGATCTTTGCCACCGGAACGTCAACATTCTCTTTTCCCCGCCCTGGGCGCTCGCGCTCGTCGTCCCGAACGTGCGGCGCGCGTTGGGCAAGACCGTGACGCGGCGCTCGCGCGTCGAGTTCGTGTGTTTGGTGGGCGCGATCGGCGGTGTCCTGGCCATGTTGTTCATGGGGCAGGACAGCAGCCGGGTGGCGTTGCTGTTCGTACCGGCGTGGCTAGGGTTGTGGCTCGGTTACGGGCGCGGGCCGTAGGTGCCGGTGCAGGTGCTCGTGGTGCCCGACACGGTCATGTCGGTGAGAGAGTCGATGCTCGCGACGCTCGTCAGGGCATTCGATCGCTGAGCGGATCACCCGCTCTTCAAACGCTCGTACAGGGTGCGAAATTCGCGCGCTGCACCGGGGAGGCTCGCTTCCCAGTCGCCCGCAGCGCTGCCGTCGGCTCCGTCGCTGATGTACTTCGCGCAGGCGAAGGGCAGCTTTTCGAGCCAGCAGACTTTGGCGAAGGCGTACGCCTCCATGTCGATGACGTCCCAGGGCAGGGTCTGGTCGTGCGCTTCGAAGCGATCCCCGGTCGCGCACACCCCGTGAGGGAGCCCGGCGAAGGTTTCGGGGAATTCGAGCTCGGCGGGGACGTCGCCGTCGAACGGTGTTTCGCCGACGGCGAAGCCGAGTCCGCTCACGTCCATGTCGCGCTGGACGAAGCGACGGCACGCGATGAGGCTGCCGGTGGCGAAGCGGCGGCTGCCGGCCGTGCCGAGGTTCAGGACGAGCGGTCGCTCGATGCCGCGCGCCCGGAGCTCGGCGAGGCGGCGCGTGAGCCGGTAGGCTGCGTTGACCTTGCCGAGGCCCGTGAAGATCACGTCGGTTTCGTGGGCGGCGAACAGGCCCTGGGCCTCGATTTCGAGCGCCATCGTCAAGAGCACGTGCTGGGTCACGACGCTGTCTTGCACCGGCTCGCGGGCGACGTCCACGTTCCAAGGTGCGCTGCGAAGCGCGCGGCAAATCCGTGGAGTGGAGCTAGTGACGGCCCCTAGCGCGCGGTCGAATGCGTGAGATTCGCCGATCCACCCGACAGCAAGGGCGCGAGCACGTCGAATCCGACCGGCTTGACCAGGTGGTGGTCGAAGCCCGCGGCGCGCGCCTGGGCTTGATCCTGATCCTGGCCGTAGCCGGTCACCGCGATCAGCCGCAGCTCGCCGAGGCCGGGTTCCTGCCGCAGCCGGCGCGCGAGCTCATAGCCGTCCATGCCCGGGAGGCCGATGTCGAGGAGCGCCACGTCCGGCTTGAAGTTGCCGGCGATCTCGAGCGCCGCCTTGGCGTCGAAGGCGAGCGCCGTCTCGTGGCCGGCCGAGGCGAGCAGCTCGTGCATCATCTCCGCGGCGTCGGCGTTGTCGTCGACCACGAGCACGCGCCGGGGAATCGCCCTCGCGTGCGAGGGCGGGCCGTCGCCGTGAACGTCCGCCGCGGGCCGCTCGGCGCGCGGGAGCACGACGGTGAAGGTGGTGCCCATCCCGAGCCCCGCGCTCTCCGCCGTGATGCTGCCGCCGTGGAGCTCGCACAGGCTGTGCACGACGGCGAGTCCGATGCCGAGGCCGCCTTGCGCCCGGTCGAGCGTGCGTTTTCCCTGCACGAAGAGCTCGAAGATGCGCGGCAGAAGCTCGGGATCGATGCCCATGCCCTGGTCGCTCACCTCCACGACGATCCGCTCGCGCAGAGCCCGGGCGCGCAACGTCACCGTCGTGTTGGCGTCGCTGTACTTGGCGGCATTGTCGAGGAGATTCTGAAAGATCTGCGCGAGCCTCGCCGGATCGGCGTCGACGAGCGCGCCTCCGGCGGGGATCTCCACCTCCAGCCGCTGCTTGCGACGTTCGAGCGCGGGCGCCGTGGTCTCGACGGCCTGCTCGAGCACCTCCCGGATCTCCAGGATGCGCTTGGCGAGCTGGATCTTGCCGCCCGTGATGCGCGACACGTCGAGCAGATCGTCGATCAGGCGCGTGACGTGCTGCACCTGCCGGCGAATCACGTCGCGCTCGCGTGAGAACGCGGCGCTGTCCTTGAGCGCCATCAACTCGATCACGCTGACGATCGGGGCCAGGGGGTTTCTGAGCTCGTGACCGAGCATCGCCAAAAACTCGTCTTTTCTCCGCTCGGCGAGCCGGGCGTGCTCGACGGCCGCCTCGAGCTGCTCTTTCTGTTCGAGCACGGTCGCGTAGAGTTGCGCGTTCTCCAGGGCGATCGCCGCCTGGACGGCGACGCTCGACGCCAGCCGCGCGTGGGCGGGCATGAACTTTCCGGCCTGCGTGTGCCCGAAGAGCACGCTCCCGAAGACCTTGCCCGAACGCGCCACGACCGGCACCGCGAGGTAGCTCCGCACGGGTCGCTCCGCGGGCTCGGCGCCCTGCCCGCCGTGGCGCGGATCACTCGGCACGTCGTCCAGACAAACGCTGTGTTGCCAGACCAGCGTCTCCGCGAGCAGCGACGCCGGCAGCTGCAACGGCAGGTCGCGCGAGCGATCCCCCGCGGCGCTCGAAGCCCTGTCGAGGGCCAGCGCTCGACCGTCCCCGTCGACGAACGCCGCCATTTCCGCGCCGACGAGCGCGCTGAGCTCGTCCGTGATGAGCTGAGCCAGGCGGTCGTGCTCGAGCTCGGAGGCGAACGACGAGCCGAGCCGGTACAAGGTCTCGTTGATGCGGCGCTCCTCCTCGGCGCGGATCCGCGCGCGCTTCGCCTCGTCGATGTCGACGACCACGCCGGCGAGCGTCGCCGGCTTCCCGTCGGGGCCCGCGATCACGCGGCCGTGCGCGCGGATCCACTTGTACGAGCCGTCCTGGTTCACGATCCTGAGCTCGGGCTCGTAGGGCACGCCTTCACGCAGCGAGCGCTCGAACTGCGCGCGAGCGCTGGGGCGGTCGTCGGGATGGATGGCGCTGAAGTCGGCGCTCACGTCTTCTTCGGTCGTGCCGGTGATCACGCGGTACGACGGATCGCGGGTGCTGCGCATGGTCGCGAGATCGAGGGTCCAGGTGCCGGCGCGCGCGGCGCGGAGCGCGCTGCGCAGCTGCTCTTCGCTCGTGCGATGGGCCTCGTAGAGACGCGCTCGCTCGAGCGCCTGGGCGGTGAGCTGGCCGACGCCGTACACGAACTCGATCTCGCCCGCGTCCAGCGTCCGCTCCTCGCGACAGGAAATCGCGAGCGCTCCGACCGTCTTGCCTTCGAACTTGAAGGGCACGGCGCCCCAGGCGTTGATGCCGAGCCTTCGCCAGATCGGCTCGAGCTCGCCGTAGCGGGAGTCGAGCTCCGAGCGGTTCGGGCACCACACGAGCTCCGAATTTCGCACTGCCTCGGCGATCGGCACGCGCGCGTCGAGCGGCACCGCGCTCACCAGAGAAAGCGCCTGTTCGTCCCGCGTCCCTCCGGTGCCCAGAATGCGCACTTCGCTGCCGAATCTCACGGCCGCGGCACCCGAATGCGCGCCCAGCACGCTCACGGCCTCTTCGCAGGCGATCGCGGCGACCTCGGGGGGAGTGAGCGCGCTCGAGAGCCGCGCCGCGAGCACGCGCAGCTGGCGCTCGCGCTTTCTTGCCCTGCGCTCGGACTCGAGCAAGAGGCAGCGTTCGAGCGCGATGGAAGCCTGACCCACGACGGCCGACAAGAGCTCGCGATCGTCGTCGCTGAAGTGGCGCGGCTCGTCGAAGGCGAACGCCACGGCCCCGCCCCGTTCGCCGCCGACGGAGAAGGGAACGATCGCCCAGGCGCGAAAGTACGCGCCCTCGGGCGCCGTCGCCGCGGGATACTCGGGCGCCATGGCCGCGGCGTCCTCGAACATCCGCGGCGTGCCGTCACGCACGGCGTTGGCGACCGGGAGCTCTGCGCTGAGCGGAAATCGGATGAAATCCGCGATGCACCCGGGTTGGCCGTCGTGTTCGCTCGCGGCGAGCTCGAGCTCCTTCTGATCCTTGAGCAACCACGCGTAGCCGGCGGCGGCGCCGAGCACCTCGCGTCCGGCGCTCACCATGAGCTGAGTCACGGTCTCGCGCTCCGCGGCGCGCGAGAGCAGCTCGGTGAGCCGCTGGAGCCGGCGCGTTCGATCGCGTGCCTCCTCGGCATGTTTGCGCGCTCGCCGCTCGGCTTCGACCAGGCTTCCGCCTGTCACCGCGTTAAAGCGATCACGAACCCTGTGAAGAAGCCCCCGGAGCCGGCTCACGGCGCGAAGCGTGCCTGCGCGCCGGGAACTGGTCAATCGGCTTGGGTGCAATGCCACAGAATCCCGTTCGGCGGACCACCCATCGACCCTGGGGACGTTCCTGGCGGGTTTGGCGCCGCCCCAGCCCCCGTCTGTCCGCAACCATCGCAGAACCGACCTTCAGTCGAGTTTCAGTCGCTTGTACTTGATGCGGCGCGGTTGGTCGGCGTCCTCGCCGAAGCGGCGGCGCCGGTCTTCCTCGTACATTCGATAGTTGCCCTCGAACCACTCGACGTGGCTGTCGCCTTCGAAGGCCAGGATGTGCGTGGCGATGCGGTCGAGGAACCAGCGATCGTGGGTGATGATCACCGCGCAGCCCGGGAAGTCGAGCAGCGCCTGCTCCAGCGCGCGCAGCGTCTCCACGTCGAGATCGTTGGTCGGCTCGTCGAGCAGGAGCAGGTTGCCGCCCTCCTTGAGGAGCTTGGCGAGCTGGACGCGGTTGCGCTCGCCGCCGGAGAGCGACCCCACCTTCTTCTGCTGATCGCTGCCCTTGAAGCCGAACCAGCCGCAGTAGACGCGCGAGGAAACTTCGCGCTTTCCGAGCAGGAGCTTCTCCTCGCCGGCCGAGATTTCTTGCCAGACGTTCTTGTCGCCGTCGAGCGACGCGCGCGACTGATCGACGTAGGAAATCTTGACGGTCTCGCCGACGCGCAGCGTGCCCGCGTCCGGCTTGTCCTGGCCGACCAGCATGCGAAAGAGCGTGGTCTTGCCGGCGCCGTTCGGTCCGATCACGCCGACGATCCCGCTTCTCGGCAGCCGGAAGTCGAGGCCGTCGATCAGCAGCCGATCGCCGAAGCCCTTCTTCAGGGCGTCGCATTCGATCACCACGTCGCCCAGGCGCGGCCCGGGCGGGATGCCGATTTCCGTCGGATCGCTCGGGCCCTTGGTGGACTTGCTCACGAGCTCTTCGTACGCGCTGAGGCGGGCCTTGCTCTTCGCCTGGCGCGCGCGCGGTGAGGCGCGCACCCACTCGAGCTCTTCCTTCAACTTGCGCTGGCGCGCGCTCTCGGCCTTTTCCTCCTGCTCGAGGCGCTTCTGCTTCTGCTCCAGCCAGGAGGTGTAGTTGCCCTTGAAGGGATAGCCGCGGCCGCGGTCGAGCTCCAAAATCCACTCGGCGACGTTGTCGAGGAAGTAGCGATCGTGGGTGACCGCCACGACGGTGCCCGTATACTCCTGCAGGAAGCGCTCGAGCCAGGCCACCGACTCGGCGTCGAGGTGGTTGGTCGGCTCGTCCAGAATCAACATGTCCGGACGGCTGAGCAGGATCCGGCACAGGGCGACGCGCCGGCGCTCGCCGCCGGAGAGATCCGCGATCTTGGCGTCACCGGCCGGGACGCGCAGCGCCTCCATCGCGATGTCGACGCGCGAGTCGAGGTTCCAGGCGTCGATGGCGTCGATCTTGTCCTGGAGCGCGGCCTGCTTCTCGAGCAGCTTCGTCATCGCGTCGTCCGACATGGGCTCGCCGAGCTTCATGCTGAGGTCCTCGAACTCCTTGACGAGCCCGCGGATGTCGGCGACCGACTCCTCCACCGCTTCGCGCACGGTCGGCGCCTTGCCGAGGTCCGGCTCCTGCGCGAAATAGCCGACTCGGATGCCGGGAGCGGGATGGGCCTCGCCGATGAACTCCTTGTCGACTCCCGCCATGATGCGAAGCAGCGAGCTCTTGCCCGAGCCGTTCGTGCCGATCACGCCGATCTTCGCGCCGAAGAAGAAGGCGAGCGTGATGTTTTCGAGTACGCGCTTCTCCGGCGGGTGAACGCGCGTCACGTCCTGCATCGTGAAAATGAACTCGGGCATGGCGGCGCGATTTCTACCACGCCTGCCGTCGCGCCGTCCTCAGTCGCCGCCGCCGCAACCACCGCCGCCGTCACCGCCTCCGCCGGCGTCACCGGCGTCACTGCCTGCCTCGGCGCTCCCGTCAGCGCCGTCCGCGCCGTGCGCGGCGCATCCGCCGCCGCCGTACGAGCTGCTCGTCGCCCCGGATTCACGAGCCTTCGAGCGCAAGCTGCGCACGATCATCACGACGAACATCACGCCCAGGATCAGCACGAGCCCTCCCGGAAAGTCCTGACCGGGTGACGAGCTGTCGGCTTCGCTTGCACAACCGAGCGTGGCGAGCGCGAGGAACGCGTGAGGTGCGCGCTTCGGCGGCAGCGTCGCGCGCTTCGCGAGGGCGCGGAGAAAGCGCGGCTTGGCCATGAGCCTGCGCCGGACGAGTTCTTCGTTGGTGTTCATGGCTTCTACCCACTCCTGAAGCGCTGCCCCGCGGCGCTACCTCGGCGGCAGGAGCGATTCGCGAAGCGCCGGAATCTGCTGGCCAATTCGCTCGTCCGCGGTGCGGGACGATTTGGTTCAACGCGCTGACCGGTGGCGTGTTCTAGGGGGTGTGATGAACTTTCCGCGCCTGGTCCGGCCAGCGGACCCGTCTCCCGACGCTCTGAACGAGCGCGGGGACGACGAGCTGATGGTGCTGGCGAGCGCCGGTCTCCGCCCTGCCTTTGCAGT
>DASXWF010000073.1:0-7053 GCA_036503835.1 Polyangiaceae bacterium
GTCTGAGCCAGGGCCGGGACTCCGAGCGCCAGCAGGGTCAACGCGGTGAGCGAGGACGAGAACAGCCTCATGGCGTGAGACGCTAGCATGCCGGGTTCTCTGACCGGGAGTCCACAGCCCTGTGGACGAGCTGGGGTCGAATCCGGTGCCGTCAACGATTCCAGCAGGATTTCTGCGGTTCCCGTCGGAGCTGTCGATGGCGGCCGGGCGGACTTACGATGGCGGGAAGATGGCAGTTCGGGACTTTCCGTGGGCGGCGCTCGAGCGCGTGCCGAAAAATGCCCTGCCGGGCTCGTGGGCCGCGCGAGCGGCAGCCGCGCGGGCTTTCGCGCCGGAAAAACTTGCGCCGGTGCTGAGCGGGCTGGTCGGCGCCGACGTCGCGGTCGACTTCGAAGCGTTCGTGAACGCGGGCCCGCCCGCGCGCCTCGCGGAAACGACCCTCGAGGCGAACGGTACGCGTGTGACGATCGGCGCGGACGCGGCGCTCGTGTTCGATTTGCTCGAGCGTGTGCTGGGGCGGCCGTTCGCGCTGAAGCGCGCCGAAGCGCTGCACGAGCCCGAGCTCGCGGGCGCGTACGCCGCGCTCGCGCTCGAGACGGCGCGTGGAGCGGCGAACGAGCCGCTCGCGCTCGCTTCGCGCCGGGTGGAAGGACCGGGAGCGTTCGGCGTGCGCGCCGCCGTGCGGGTGGAGGGACGGCCCTATGCGGCGTACGCCCTGGTCGGCTGCGACCCCACGCTCTCGGACCGTCGCGAGCGCATCGGGCTCGAAGCACTGGGCGGGCTGACGCTTTCGGTGCCGCTCGTGGTGGGGCTCTCGCTGATCGCGCGCTCCGAGCTCGGGAAGCTCCGGGTGGGCGCTGCGTTCGTGCCGGGCGAGGGTCTGTTCATCGACCGTTCCGGCGAGGGCTTCGGCGCCCTGGCTGCGGCCGCGTCCGAAGACGGCGTCCGGGTCGCGCTTCGTTCCGCTTCGGGGATCGTGCTAGGTGACGAAACTCTGGCCCTCGGGCCCGATCTGGAAAGCTCGGGGGATGCGATGAACGAGGCGAACGACGTGAACGAAACGCTGACCGATGCCGTGCTCGAAGCGCCCGTCGTGGTGCGCATCGAGCTCGGCTCCGTCAGCATGACGGCGGGCGACTGGGCGCGGCTCCGGCCCGGCGACGTGATCGAAACGGGACGGCGCATCGCGGAGCCCGCGGTGCTGCGCATCGGCGGGCGCGTGGTCGCGCGCGGCGAGCTCGTGGACGTCGACGGCGAGCTCGGCGTGCGGGTGCGCGAGCTCGCGAGCACACCCGAACCTTGACCGCGGCGATGGACTCGGAAGGCATCGCGGAACGCCTGAGCCGCGTGCGGAGGCTCGTCGGAGACGCCGCGCGACGGAGCGGCCGCGAGGGACAGGTCCGGTTGATCGCGGTTTCGAAGGGCCATCCGCCGGAAGCCCTGCGCGAGGCGTACGCGGCCGGGCAGCGCGATTTCGGCGAAAACTACGTGCAGGAGCTCGAGCGCAAGGCCGAAGCGCTCGCGGATCTGCCGGAGCTCCGCTTCCATTTGATCGGACATTTGCAGCGCAACAAGGCGAAGGTCGTGGTGCGGCGTATTTCTGCGGTGCATTCGCTCGACTCGCTCGAGCTCGCGGCCGAGCTCGACAGGCGCGCCCAGGGCGTCGACATTCCGCTGGAGCGGCGCGTCTTCGGAGACGACCCGCGCTTGCCGGTGCTGATCGAGGTCAACATCGCGAACGAGCCGCAGAAGTCGGGCGTCGCTCCCGCGGAGCTCGGCGCGCTGCTCGAAGCGGTCGAGCGGGCACGAAGCTTGCGACTCGCGGGGCTGATGTGCGTTCCGCCGCTGAGCGACGACCCGCGCGCCTCGGTGCCGCACTTCGAGGCGCTCGCGCGGCTGCGCGACGCGCACGGCGGGGCGAAGCGCCTCCGAGAGCTCAGCATGGGCATGACCGCCGACTATGCCGAGGCCGTCGGCTGCGGCGCGAGCGTCGTCCGCATCGGCACGGCGATTTTCGGGGCGCGGCCCCCGCGCGAGGCGTGAATGGCCGCGCGGCGCCGCACGGGGAGCGCACAAGAGCAGCCGACGCTGCTCGGACACGCCATGAGCCGCGGCGCGCTCGAAGGACCCATGGCGCCGCTCGCGGACCGCATGCGCCCGCGCACGCTGGACGAGGTGGTCGGTCAAACGCACCTGCTCGCGCGCGGCAAGCCGCTGCGCGAAGCGATCGAGAGCGACCGCATGCCGTCGCTCATCCTGTGGGGCCCGCCCGGCTCTGGCAAGACCACGCTCGCGAGCGTGATCGCCGAGCGCACGAAGAGTGAGTTCGTGGCGTTCTCGGCGGTGCTCGGCGGCGTCCAGGAGCTCCGCCAGATCATCGAGCAGGCCCGCGAGCGCCGCTCGTACCACGGCCGCGGCACGACGCTCTTCGTCGACGAGATTCACCGCTTCAACAAGAGCCAGCAGGACGCGTTCCTGCCCCACGTCGAGCGCGGCACGGTGATCCTGATCGGCGCCACCACGGAGAACCCCTCGTTCGCCGTGAACGCGGCCGTCCTCTCGCGCTGCCGCGTATTTCGGCTCGAGGCGCTCGCCGAAGCGAGCCTGGTCGAGCTGCTCGAGCGGGCGCTCGCCGACGGCGAGCGCGGCCTCGGCGCCCACGGAATCACCGCCGACGCCGAGGCGCTCGGCCTGATGGCCCGCGCCGCGCGCGGCGACGCCCGGCGTGCCCTCGGCTTGCTGGAGGTCGCGACCACGCTGCTCGAAGCGGGCGAGACGCGCCTCGACACGGCGCTCGTCGAGCGGGCGGGTGAGCAACGCACGCTGCTCTACGACAAGAGCGGCGAAGAGCACTACAACGTCGCGAGCGCGCTCATCAAGTCGCTCCGCGGCAGCGATCCGGACGCGGCCCTCTACTGGCTATTTCGCATGCTCGAGGCCGGCGACGATCCGCTCTTTCTGCTGCGGCGCCTGATGATCTTCGCGAGCGAAGACGTGGGCAACGCCGATCCGCGCGCGCTCGAGGTGACCGTCAACGCCGATCAGGCATTCCGGCGCATGGGCATGCCGGAGGGCGCCTATCCGATCGCCCACGCCTGCCTCTACCTCGCGAGCTGCCCGAAATCGGCGGCGGTGAAGGCCGCCATGGCCAGGGTGCGCGCGAGCATCGCGGAGCGCGGCGCGCTGCCGGTGCCGAAGAAGCTCAGGAACGCCGTGACCCGGCTGATGCGCGACGAAGGCTACGGCGAAAGCTACCAATACCCGCCCGATTTCGCGGGCAGCTTCGTACCCGGTGAAACGTACTTGCCGGACGAGATCGCGGGCAGCCGCTTCTACGAACCGACCGATCAGGGCCTCGAGAAGAACATCCGGGAGAGGCTCGCACGACTGCGCAGCGGCGGCACCGAGCGCGCTCCGGAGAACCCCGAGCGCGGCGAGCCCGACCCGAAGCGCTGACGTTTCCGACAATGGACAACGTCACCCATGCACTCGCTGGCCTGCTCCTGGCCGAGGCCGTGCTCGGCACCCTCGAGGCGCGCGGCGAAAGGGTGAGCCCGTCCTTTCGGCGGCGCGCCTGGTTCGTGAGCGCCCTCACCAACAACCTCCCCGATTTCGACTTCCTCTACACCGGCATCACGGAGGGGAAGCTCGGCTACCTCCTGCACCACCGCGGACACACGCACACGGTGGGCGCGGCGCTCGTCTTCGGGGCCGTCACGTTCCTCGTCGTCGACGCGCTCGCCCGGCGGCGTCGCCGGCGCGTGGAAAGAACCGACGAAGAACCACGTGTCCCCGTCGAGCGCGGAGTGATGCTCGCGCTTTCCTTCGCGGGCGGGCTCGTCCACATCGGGATGGACTTCTGCAACAACTACGGCGTTCACCCCTTTTGGCCCGTCGTCGATGCCTGGTTTTACGGGGATTCCATCTTCATCATCGAACCCTGGTTCGTCGTCTTCACGGTGCCGCCGCTCTACTTCGCGAGCCGGAAGCTGTGGGCCAAGGCCTTGCTCGGCGCGATCCTCGCCGTGTTCGTGGGCCTCGCGTGGCTGTTGCCGCTGGCCGGGATCGTCACTGCGAGCGTACTCAGCGGCGGAGCCGTTGTTTGGTTTTGGTGGTGCAGCCGGGTGCGCACCGGACAACGCGCCGTCCAGAGCCTGGTCGGCTCACTCGCCGTGCTGTTCGTCTTCGCCGCAGCAGGTCGGATCGCCCGGGCCCGCGTCCTCGAAAGCCAGGCGGACATCGCGAAGCTCGACGCCGTGCTCACACCAGCGCCGTCGAACCCGTTGTGCTGGAGCGCGATCATCGCCGGTGAACGCGGAGCGCGCTACGAGCTGCGGGTCCTGACGCTCTCGCTCGCGCCGGACCTCGTCCCACCCGAGGCGTGTCGATTCGAACCGAGCGGCCGGTCCCTTCCGGAGAGCACCGAGCGTTTCGGCGACGCTACCCGGGACCCTTCGGCGCCGGCCGGAAGGACTCCGCCGGGACTCCGCCAGGAACTCGCCTGGAACGCCCCGCTCGCCGAGCTCCGATCGCTCTACGCCTCGAATTGCCAGGCAGCCGCGTTTCTCCGCTACTCTCGGGTGCCGTTCTGGTTCGCGAAGAGCCGGACGGAGCTCTACCTCGGCGACCTCCGTTACGATCGCGAGCCCGACGAAGAATTCGCGGAGCTCGAGGTCGAAGCGAAGCCCTCCCGTTGTCCCCGCTTCGTGCCACCCTGGCGCCCGCCACGGCACGACATCCTGGAGTCGCGATGATTTCACGCTCGGTCCTGCTCTTCGTTCCTCTCGTCCTCGGCGCCTGTCACGGTGGGGCGCAGTTCGCGCAGAAACCGGGCGACACCCCGCAGGCGTGCGAAGGGCGGCGCGAAGAACTCGTGAGGTTCGTGAAGGAGCTGCCGGAGCGCGCGCTCGGCGCAGACCTACGCGCAGACCTGCCCGTGACGACGCTCGGCGCGGCGCCCGGAACGGGACCCGTGCTGGTGGTCACCGAGAATTCGCTGCTGTTCGACGGCGAGAGCACGACGCGCGAACGCTTTCAGGCGCGCGCCGCGGAGCTCCCGCCGAGAAGCTCGCTCTACGTCGCCGCGGCACCCGACGTGACGATCCGTACCCTGCGCGCGAGCCTCGCCAGTGTCCCCGCGGGGGTGGACCTCAAGCTGTTGATCCGCAGCGCCGGCAAGGCTCCCGCGCTCGCCGCCGATCCGAGCATCCCGGAAGAAGCCCGGGAGATCGCCGGTCGCCTGCTCGCCGAAGGCAACCCCACGGAGCAGAAAGCGCTGGCCGAGCGCGGCTACTCCGAATTCTCGAACTGTGCGCCGCTGAAGAGCGCTATCGCGTCCGTCGGACCCCGGCCGCCGCGCGAACGCTGGCCGGCCTTGAAGCAAGCGTTCGACGGCGCGCTGCCGAGCTGCTCCTGCGACTCCCTCGACGCTCCGGCGCTCCGCGCGTTGCTGGCGGCCGAGCAGCGCGCCGGCACGGCGACGCTCGCCGTGTTGCCGCTGTCGTTCGTACGCGACGAGCGGTGCGAGGCGAGCATGGGCCTGCGCTCGGTGAAAAAGCTGCTCGACCAAATGGAGAAATTCGACGCCGACAACGCGGGCGCCTGGTCCGACGACGCGCTGCGCTTCGAGCAAGTGATCACGAACGACCGGCTGCGCGAACGCTTCTGCGACGCGCTACCCGGCGAGACGCTGGCCGCGCTCGAGAAGGCCAAGCGAATGCTCTACTTCCGGGTACCCGGCCCGGAGACGTGCGAGGCCTGGCGCTTCGAGCCCCTCGCGCCCGGCGCGCCGATGGGCACCCTGCGCCGCGCCGCACCGGCGACCGGCAGTCCGGCGGCCCTCCACTACTGGCAGGCGGCCGAAGAACTCGACCTCTTCGGTCCCGTCGAAGAAAAGAGCAAGCCGACCGACGAGCGCGATTGGACCTGCCGCACCCGCTACCGCATGACCGGCATCGACGCCGAGTCCATCGCGCTCGAGAGCGGACGCTGGTTCTTCACCGAGGCGAGCTGCCGGAAGGCGCCGCCGGAAGCGGTCGCGCCGCCCACGTGCTCGACCCCGACGACGGCCACACCGCTCGGCGCGGCATCACCGGACACGGCGCCCGCCATTCCACCCGCCGCTCCACCCACCACGTCGCCCGCCGCCGGTGGCGCGCCTCCGCGCTGACCGCCGGTGGCGCGCCTCCGCGCTGACGAGGCGCTGAGAGGCGCTGAGGGGGCTGAGGGCGCTGCATGGTCGTGATAGCGGCTCTACCGGCAAAGCGAGAGTGCTCCGGCCCCGCTACTTCCGACGTTCGACCCGCGCCGGCGTGAGCTCCAACAAGGCCCGTCGGAATACTTTCGCAAGTTCCGTTTCTGCCCGCACGTCCCCTGAAGCGAGCGCCCTCCGGATCTCGCCCTCGCGAAATCCTTGCTCGCGCAGCGCTTGAAAGGCTTTGGCGAACACACCGGCCGCCGACGCCGAGACCTGCGAGCTTCCATAGCGCGTGCCGTCCGAGTGCCGGAAGCTGAGCGTTCCGGATGCAGCGCCTTCGATGATCAGCTCTCCGCAATGAACGGCCCGATGGTGAGCCGCGCAAAGCGTGACGAGATTGTCGGGATCGTGCCGCCCGCCCTCGGCGCGCGGGTGGATGTGGTGCGCGTCCACGAAAACGGCGTGGCGGCAGCCGGGGACCCGGCAGCGTCCACCGTCACGCCGCACGACCTTGCGGCGAATGGAAGGCGGGATCGTTTGCGTGGTGCGGGTTGCGCGAGGCCGGCGGGAAATCTGGCCTGCCTGTGCCGTCCGTGATGCGGGTGCTTCGTCGCCGAGGTCCTGGTGCTTGAGCGCATCTCCTGCCGCGCCCACGTGGGGGTCGCCGTCGCACAGACCGCCGTCGCGCAGACCGCTGTCGCGTAGACCGCTGTCGCGTAGACCGCTGTCGCGTAGACCTCCGTCGCGTAGACCGCCGTCGCGTAGACCGCCGTCGCGCAGACCGCCGTCGCGCAGACCGCCGTCGCGCAGACCGCCGTCGCGCAGACCGCCGTCGCGCAGACCGCCGTCGCGTAGAC
>DASXWF010000074.1:0-9797 GCA_036503835.1 Polyangiaceae bacterium
GGCGATGAAGCCGGAGTGCCTGCCCATGAGCTTCACGACGCCGATGCCGTTGTGCGCGCCCGTGGCCTCGATGTGAGCGCTCTGGATCACCTCGACGGCCGCCGAGAACGCGGTTTCGAAGCCGAAGCTGCGATCGATGAAATGGATGTCGTTGTCGATGGTCTTCGGAATGCCGATCACGCCGATGCGCAGTCCGCGCCGCGCGATCTCGTCGACGAGCGCGCTCGCGCCGCGGAACGTCCCGTCGCCGCCGATTACGAACAGCACCCCGATCTCGAGCTCCTCCAGGCGATCGACCATCTCTTTCGGATCCTGCGCGCCGCGCGAGGTGCCGAGGGCCGTTCCGCCCTGCTGGTGGATATCGGAAACGACCGTCGGCGTGAGCCGCACCGGTCCGTGCCCGTTCCGCCGCACGAGTCCGGCGTACCCGTAGCGAAAGCCGAGCACCTGGCGCACGCCGTAGCCTTGCATCAGCTCGAGCACGAGCCCGCGGATTACGTTGTTCAGCCCGGGACAGAGGCCGCCGCAGGTCACGATGCCGCAGCGCAGGCGTGCGGGGTCGAAGAAGACTCGATGTCGCGGCCCCGCGAGCTCGAACGCAGGCGTGGCACCCGCCTCGGGCGGGTGCGCGAGCGTCTGCGACAGCCGGTCGTCGAGGAGCACGCGGTCGGCTTGCCCGACGTAGTGAATCACTGCGTGGGACAGCCGTTCGGTGAGGGGGGACGGGTACGGACACTCCCCGAGAATGTCGATTTCGAGGTCGGCTCCGACGACGCGACTCGTGCGCTCCGGAACCGTGAGCCCGACCGACATGCTCCCCACTCTGCGGGCTCTCGGTTTCGCCTCACTTTCGGGCGAGTGACGGCGGAAACAATTTCGCGGAGCCGCCGAGCCGCCGCTCAGTGAAAGACGCCGTCCTGGCGCAGAGCAAACGGCGCGATCTCGACGTCGAAGTGCTCCTGGCGATCCAGATGGACGAGCTCGTAGCTGCCGCGCATGGAGCCGAAGGTCGTGTCGAGCGGACAACCGGACGTGTATTCGAAGGTCTCGCCCGGCGCGAGCCGAGGCTGCTGGCCCACGACGCCCGGGCCGCGGACCTCCTGCACTCGGCCGTGAGCGTTGGTGATGATCCAGTGCCGGTTCAGGAGTTGAACCGGAGCGCGGCCCTCGTTGGTGATGCGGACCGTGTAGAGGAAGAAGTACGCGTGCCGCGCGGGCTCGGAACGATCGGGCGCATAGCGACAGTCGACTTCGACGCGGACATCGCGCGTGGTGGCTTCCGAGACGGACACCAGCCGAGCGATAGCGAGACTCCCCCCAAAATGCACCACCCACTTCTGCCCCACCGGGGTTCCGGCCGGCCCACCGGTTCCAAGGCCTGTGAACGTCCCGGCCCGGGACGCGGCTTTCTCGGAGATTCGCGCGCTTGCCTTGACTCCCCCCCGAACCTAAGCGAGCGAGTCCGGCCTTGGCCGCCTGCTACTTCGACGTCGACGGGACGCTGGTCAGAACCAACCTGATCCAGCCGACCGTTTATTACCTGCTGAACCAGGGAACCCCGCTGCAGACCACGCTGCGCGTGGGACGCGCGCTCTTGCGAGCGCCGCTCATGGCCCGCGCCGAGCTGCTCGACCGGCGCCTGTTCAACGAGCTTTTGTATAGTGCTTACGCGGGGATGAGCGAGGATCGCGTGGCGTTGCTCGCCGACGAGGTCTTCGACCGCGTGCTCAGGCCCTCGCTGTTTCCCGCAGCCAGGAGCCTCGTCGACAAGAGCCACGCAGCCGGTCACGAAGTCGTTTTCGTGTCGGGCGCGCTCGACTGGATCGTCCGGCGGCTCGCCGACCACCTCGGGGGCGGGGACGTGATCGCGAACCGCCTGGAGATGAAGGACGGGATCGCCACCGGCAAGCTGCTCGCCCCGGTCGTCGCGGGGCCCGAGAAGGCGCGCATCGTCCGCGACCACGCCCGCGCCCACGGCTACGACCTCGACGAATGCTTCGCCTTCAGCGACAGCTACTCGGATGTTCCGATGCTGAGCGTCGTCGGTCATCCCGCGGCCGTGAACCCAGACCGCCGCCTCGCCCTGCTCGCCAAGGCATACTCCTGGCCGCTCTTCGACCTGACGCACTCGGCGTGAGTGCCGGGAGCGTCGTGTTCGCCGTGTTCGCCGTCTTCCAAGCCTCATGAACCACCCGAGCCTCATCACCCTCGAGCGCGACAGCGCTCCCCGTACGCTGTTTTCCGGCGACCGCCTGGTCGAGGTCGACTTACCGGCCGGCACGCGCTGCATCTACCCGAAGCAGCCGATCGAGCCCCTGCGCGACCCGGACGCGGCGATCCGCTACGCCCTCAATCATCCGATCGATTCGGAGCCGCTGTACGCGCGCCTGCGCCCCGGCATGAAGGTGACGATCGCCGTCGACGATATCTCGCTGCCCTTGCCGCCGATGCGCCGTCCGGACGTGCGGCAGCGCCTGGTCACGATCGTGCTCGAGCTGCTCGCCGAGCACGGCGTGGAAGACGTGGAGATCGTGATCGCGACCGGCGTGCACCGGCGCATGAAGCCCGACGAAGTCCGGCACATGCTGGGCGACAAGATCTTCGACGCCTACTGGCCGGATCGGCTCTACAACCACGACGCCGAGGACACCGACAACCTGGTCGTGGTGGGCAAGACCGATCACGGCGAGGTGCTCGAGCTGAACCGCCGCGCCGCCGAGAGCGACCTGCTCATCTACGCGAACCTGAACTTCGTGCCGATGAACGGCGGCTACAAATCCGTGGCCGTGGGGCTCTGCAGCTACAAGAGCCTGCGCCCCCACCACAACCCGCAGGCGATCCGCAGCTCGGACAGCTACATGGATCCGAAGGGGTCGCAGCTCGCGCGCGACATCGAGCGCATGGGCCGGCTCGCTCACAAAGAGCTCCCGATCTTCACCATCGAAACGACGGTGAACAATCGGATGTTCGATCGGTCCTTGGACTTCTTGATGAAGAACGAGGACGAGCTCAGCGGGCGCGAGCGCGCGCTGCTCAAGGGCCTCGTGCTGACCACGGCGCGCCTGCCGCAGGCCGCGCGCCACGCCATCTTCGACCGGTTCCCGGCGCCCTACGGCATGACCGGCGTCTGGGCGGGCGAGGTCGGCGCCGTGCACCAGAAGACCGTCGAGAAGAACTTCGAGCAATACTGCGTGCCGATCGAGGGGCAGGCGGACGTGCTCGTGTTCGGCGTGCCGTACATCAGCCCCTACAACGTGCACGCGTTCTTGAACCCGCTGCTCGTGCAGGTGCTCGCGCAGGGTTACCTCTTCAACATGTACCGCGGCGCTCCGCTCGTGAAAAAGGGCGGTACGCTGATCCTGCTCCACCCCTGTACGGACAAGTTCGACCACGAGCAGCACGCGCCGTACGTCGATTTCGTGCACCGGCTCTTGCCGGAGACGCGCGACGCCGTCGAGCTCCGCGCGCGCTACGAGGAGAAGTACGCGCGCGACCCCGCGCTGATCCAGATGTACAGGACGGGGCACGCGTACCACCCGTCCCACCCATTTTTCATGTGGTACTGGGGCGAAAACGGCCGCCAGCACCTCGGGCGTGTGATCGTGGTGGGCGCGGACAACGAGTACATTCCGAAGCTCTTCGGCTGGGAGACGGCGCCGAGCATGGAGGACGCGCTCTACCGCGCCAAGGGCGGCGAGGCGCGCTCGCTCGACGTGACCTTGCTCCACGTTCCGCCGATCGTGATGGGCGACCTCTCGCGCTCGGGAGGCAAGGGTTGAGCTCGGAACACGAAGCCAACGGCGCGGGCGGGAACGGCGCTCTCCACGGCCACGCGATCGCGAACGGCGCGAACGGTTCGAGCTCTCTCTCGCACGCGCCCGCCGATCCGCTCGACCTCGAGCTCTTGCTCACCGGACGGCGCCTGGTCGTGGTCGGCGGCACCGGCTACCTCGGCAAGACCTGGTGGTCGTTCCTGCTCGCGCACTGGCCGGCGGTCGAGCACCTCTACCTGGTCGTGCGCGAGAAGGGCGGGCGCTCGGCGGAGCAGCGCTTCTGGGAAGAAATCGTGCCGACGGCGGTCTTCGACCCGCTGCGGAGCCAGTTCGGCGCGCATTTCGAGGCGTTCTTGCGGCAAAAGGTCACGCCGGTCGCGGGCGACGTCGTCAAGGCGTTCTGCGGCCTCGAGCCTGCGCTGCGCGCCGATCTGCGGGGCACGATCGACGCCGTCGTCAACGTGGCGGGTGTCGTCGATTTCGATCCGCCGCTCGACGAAGCGCTCGAGGTGAACGCGTTCGGAGTGCAGAATCTGGTCGCGCTCGCCCGCGATCTCGGCGACCTGCCCCTGCTCCACACCAGCACCTGCTACGTCGCGGGCAGTCGGACCGGGCACATCGACGAAGCGAGCCCGCTCGATTTCCCGTTCCCCAAGGCCGACGAGCTCGAGCGCTCGCACTGGGATCCTGATCGCGAAATCTCCGAGTGCCTGGACGTGATCGAGCAAGCGCGCCACCGCGCGAGCGACGCCTTCCGCCAGAGTCGCTTCCTCGACGAGGCCAAGAAGAACCTCGCCGAGCGCGGCGAGCCCGGCCGCGGCGCCGTGCTCGAAGCGGAGGTCACCAAGGTCAAGCGCAAGTTCGTCGAGGCGCGCCTGGCCGAGATGGGCATGGAACGCGCCCAATTCTGGGGCTTCCCGAACACGTACACGTACACGAAGGCCATCGGCGAGCAGATCGCGGCACGCTCGGGGCTGCCGTTCACGATCGTCCGTCCGGCCATCGTCGAGTCGTCGCTCCGCTACCCGTTCCCCGGCTGGAACGAGGGCATCAACACGAGCGCGCCGCTCATCTACATCCTGCGCGAGGGCGGCCTCCAGATCCCGGGCTCCGACAACTTCCTCGACGTGATCCCGGTGGATTTGGTGGTGGGGGGACTCACGCTGGCGCTCGGCGAGCTGCTCGAAGGGCGCGCCCAGGCCGTCTACCAGCTCGGCTCGACCGACTCGAACCCGTGCACGATGCGGCGCTTCTTCGAGCTCACCGGGCTCTACAAGCGCAAGTACTACCAGCGCACGGCGCGCGGCGGACCGCTGCTCTCGTACCTCCAGTCTCACTTCGAGGGCGCGATGCTCTCGGGCGAGCAGTACCAGGCGTACGGACCTCACCAGATCGCGAAGGGCGCGAAGAAGCTCGCCGGGCTGCTCGAAAAAGCCGCCGTCGGGCCCGCGCGCTCGCTGCTCGCGCCCGCGAGCACCGCGGTGAAGAGCTTCGCGCGCCAGCAGGAACGCGTGGGCGGGGTGCTGTCCGTGTTCGTGCCCTTCACCTGCGAATACCACTACGTCTTTCGCACCGACCACGCGCGGAACGCCGCGGCGCGCCTGTCGGAAGCGGACCGGCGCCGCATCAACTGGGCGCCCGAAAGCATCGACTGGCGTAAGTGGTTCTTCGAGGTGCACATGCCCGGCCTCGAGCGCTGGGTGTTCCCGCAGATCGACGCGCGCGTGAAGCGACCGCGGCGCGCGCCGCAACGTCACGAGACACTCCCGGCGATGCTCGACGACGTGGCGGCTCGCTACGATCTCGCCGTCGCGCTCCAGCGCGCCGAACCGGGCGGTCTCAGCCGGCTCTCGTTCCGCGAATGGCGCGAGCGGGCGCTCGCGACGGCCGCGCGGCTCGCGGCGCTCGGCGTCACGCCGGGCCAGCGCGTGCTGCTCGCCGCGGACAACCATCCTGCGTGGCCCATCGCGTTCTTCGGGATTCTGGCGGCGGGCGCCACCGTGGTGCCGCTCGACGCGTCGATCGAGCCCCTGGCGCTGCGCACGCTCGCGGAAGCGTCGGGCGCCGGCGTGCTGCTCGCGGACGCGAAGCTCCGCTCTCGCATCGGCGGCGAGCTGCCCTCCGGTGTCACGTACGTCGAGCTGCTCGGCGCCACGGAGCCCGGCCCGCTCGCCGAGCCCGCGGCCACGAGCTCGAGTGACGTCGCGGCGCTCATCTACACCAGCGGAACGACCGGCAAGCCCAAGGGCGTGGAGCTCTCGCACCAGAACCTGACGGCGCTGGTCGCTTCGCTGGCGCCCCTCTTCCCGCTCGACAAGGGCGACCGCGTGCTCAGCGTGCTGCCGCTGCACCACACCTTCGAGCTCACCTGCGGCATGCTCTTGCCGCTCTCGCGCGGCGCGCGCATCGTCTACCTCGACGAGCTCAACTCCGAGCGGCTCGAGCACGCGCTGGACGCGGGGCGCATCACCGGTCTCATCGGCGTCCCCGCGCTGTGGGAGATGCTCGAGCGCCGTATCGTCGCGCGCGTGGCCGAGCGCGGCGCGCTCTTCTCGCACGTCTTCGATTTCGCGGTCGATCTCAACCGTTCGCTCGGCAAATCGCTCGGGGTGGACGCGGGGCAGCTGCTGTTCGGCCCGGTGCACCGCGGGCTCGGCGGTCACCTGCGCTTCCTCGTCAGCGGGGGCGCGGCGCTGCCGGAGCGCACGCATCATCTCTTCGCCGGGCTCGGCCTGCACCTCGCGGAGGGCTACGGCCTCACCGAAGCCGCGCCGGTGCTCACCGTCGCCGAGGGGCGGCCGGGCGCGAAGGCGGGACACGTGGGCAAGGCGATCCCGGGCGTCGAGATCCGCATCGACCAGCCGAACGCCGAGGGCGTCGGTCAGGTGCTCGCGCGCGGACCGAACGTGATGCTCGGGTATTCGGACGACCTCGAGGCGACGCGCGAGACGCTCTCCGAGGACGGCTGGCTTCGCACGGGCGACCTCGGGAAGCTCGATCGCAAGGGCAACCTGGTGATCGTCGGGCGCGCCAAGGACGTGATCGTCGCGTCCAACGGGGAGAACGTGTACCCGGACGACGTGGAGGCGCGCCTCGGCCGTGTCGAGCACGTGCGGGAGCTCGCCGTGATCGGCGTTTCGGACGGCCGCCGCGGGGAGCGCGTGGCGCTCGTCGCCGTACCGGCGGAGGACGCGGAGCGCTCGCGAGCGGAACGCCACGCGCGGGCGCGTGCCTCCCTCGAACAGGCGCTCTCCGCGCTGCCGCTCCAGCAGCGCCCCGCCTCGATCACGCTGCTCGACAGCAAGTTGCCTCGCACCACCACGCGCAAGGTGAAGCGCGCCGAGCTCCGCGCCACGGTCGAGCGCCTGCTCGCGGCGAACGAGCCCGCGGGTGCGGCTCCGAGCTCGACGGACTCGGCCGCGCGCATCACGCGCACCGCCGTCGCCGCCATCGCCCGGCGCGAGCCCGCGTCGCTCCACTCCGGGCAGAGTCTGCGCGGCGATCTCGGCTTCGACTCCCTGATGCTGCTCGAGCTCCTGGTCGCGCTCGAATCCCAGACCGGGCGCACGCTGGACGGCGAGCGGCTGAACCGGGCGCTGACGGTGGGCGACGTGGAGGCCGCGCTGCGCGATCTCGGCGAGCGGCGCCCGGTCTCCACGACCGCGATCGAGAAAGCGGAGCGTGAGCCGCTCGAAATCCCGGTGCCCTTGCGCGAGGCCGCCATGCACTGGCTCGGGCGCGCTCAGTTCGGCTTCTACGATCGCGTGCTCCGCACCAACGTGCGCGGCCGCGCGCACGTCCCGCACAACCGCAACGTGATCGTCGCGGCGAACCACGCGAGTCACCTCGACATGGGGCTCGTGAAGTTCGCGCTCGGCGACTACGGGTCGGAGCTCGTGTCGCTCGCGGCGCAGGACTACTTCTTCGAGGGCAACCGCTTTCAGACGGCGTACTTCGAGAACTTCACGCGGCTCGTGCCGATGCCGCGCAACGGCACGCTGCGCCAGGCCCTGCGAAAAGCCGGCGAGCTCATCGAGCAGGGTAAGATCCTGCTCGTCTTCCCCGAAGGGACGCGCAGCACCGACGGCGCCATCCACGAGTTCAAGCCCGTCGTGGGGCACCTCGCGCTTCATCACGGAGTGGACGTGCTGCCCGTCTACCTCGGCGGCACGTATTCGGCGCTGCCGAAGGGGGCGAAGGTCGTGCGCGGGCGCGAGGTTTCCGCGACGATCGGCCCGGTCCTGGAAGCGGCCGAGCTCGCCCGGCTCACCGAGGGCATGACGCCGGGCGACGCCTCGCGTCATGCCGCGCGGCTGGTCGAGCAGGCGGTGCGCGCGCTCGCCCGCGGCGAGGCGCTCGAGCTCCGCGACCTGAAGCGCGCCGACGAAGTGGCTCCGGAAGCGCCACCCACGCTCGAGGAAGTGTTTCACGAGCTCGAGCGGCGCTTCGCCCCGAACGCCGTGGAGCGCCCGACCAGCTACTATTTTTCGCTGGGCGACGATCGCTTCACGCTCCTCCTCTCGAGCGAGCGCTGCGAGGTGAAGCCCGGCAAGCACGTGGACGCCGCCGATTGCGTGCTCAAGACCTCCCCCGATCTCTTCGCGCGCATCGTGCGGGAAGCCTACGTTCCGTCACCCGCCGAATTCCTGTCGGGGGCGGTAAAGACCAACAACCTCGGCCTCTTGCTGGAGTTCCAGAAGGCGTTCCGGCTCTCGGAACCCGCGGGACCGGCGGAAGGCGAATGAGCGCCCGGCGAATGAGCGCGCAGCGATTCGGACGGCGCGGACGAGAGCAGCGATGAGCAGCGATAGCAACGGCCACGAACGGCACCTGAACGGCGGAGGCGCGAGCGTCCGGCGCGCCTGGGTCGGCGGAGCCACGGGATTTCTGGGCTCCGAGGTGGTTCGAGCGCTTCGGGCGCGCGGCGACGACGTCGTCGCCGTCTCGCGGAGCGGGAGCGCCGACGGCAGCGTTCGCATGGTGGACGTGCTCGACGCCGACGCCGTGCGCGCGAGCGCCGAAGGCGCGGAGCTCGCGTTTCTGTGCACCGGCAAGGTGACGCGCGCGCGCGACAGCTCGGAGGAGCTCTACCGCCTGCACGTGCTCGGAACGAAGAGCGCGCTCGCCGGCCTGCGGGCGGCAGGCGTGAAGCGCGTGGTCGTGGCGAGCACGAGCGGTACGCTCGCGGTGGGCACGGACCCGGACCGCATCGCCGACGAAGGCTGCCGGGCCCCGCTCGAGCTCGTCGCGCGCTGGCCCTATTATCGAACCAAGCTCTACGCGGAGCGCGAAGCGCTCGACGCCGGCGCGCCGGGCTTCGAGGTCGTGATCGTGAATCCGAGCCTCTTGCTCGGACCGGGCGATCTGCGCGAGTCCTCGACGGGCGACGTACGGCGCTTCCTTTCGGGGCTGATCCCGGCCACCCCCGCCGGCGGGCTCGCCTTCGTCGATGTGCGCGACGCGGCCGAAGGCATGCTGCTCGCCGCCGAACGCGGGCGCCCCGGCGAGCGCTACATCCTGAACGCCCAAAACCTGACCGTGGCCGCCTTCTTCCAGCGCCTCTCGCGCATCAGCGGGGTCGCCGCGCCCTTTCTGCGCATGCCCGCGTCGCGCCCGCTGGCGCTCGGCATCGGGCGGCTCTTCACGCACGCGGTGCGCAGCATCGGCGGCGAGCCGCCGGTCGACGAGACCAGCATCGAGATGGGCCAGTACTTCTGGTACTGCGACTCCAGCAAAGCCGAGCGTGAGATCGGGTTTCGACCGCGTGACCCCGGCGAAACGCTGCGCGACACGGTCAACGATCTCGTGGCGCGCAAGGTCGCGTTCCCGAAGAAGCCGCGCTCGTCCTTAATCGTCGCGTAGCGTTGGGCGCCGATCGCTTAACACTACTGTCAGAGTCTTTGGAGGAACAGATCACGATCGACATCAGAGACCGCACGCCACGCGAATGCTCTGGCGAGGCCAAAGTCAGCTGCTTTTCCGGTCGGAGGGGTCGCAAGACGTGACAGCGAAACTGCCGGGACG
>DASXWF010000075.1:0-5080 GCA_036503835.1 Polyangiaceae bacterium
ACCTACGACGGGCCGCTCGACCCGGGCATGTACTACCAATTCCGGGTGAGCTCTTGGCGCCAGCCTGGCAACGGCGACGCCGCGCCGATCTCGACCACGGAGGATCTCCGCGGCGTCTTCTTTCTGCCGGCGGAATAGGGAGAGAGCCTTTCACGGAGCGAACGCTCCGCTTCTCTCCCGTGAGGCTCGTTGTCATGATGGCTTGTACGCCATTGCGCGCGAGTGCTCGAGCCCACGGCGCCCACTGCATCCACGACACGGAGCCGCAGAATGCCCGTGGGCTCGAGCTGCACACGTGGCGGCCAGCGCCGGGCGCGGTTACCAGGCCGAGAACCAGGCCCACGACGGATCGCCGGCGCTGGCCTGGAAGCAGTACCCTCCGGCGCGCTTCGGTGGCAGCACGACGTTGCTGCACGGCATCGGAACGCCGTTGATCGAGAAGGTGCGGCTGTTGAAGCTCCCGCACAACGCGGCGGTCAGATTGAGCGTGGTCTCTCGGCAGACGGCGCCCGAGCCCAGGTTGCCGGACTGGTACGGTTTGGCCGTGATCGCGGTCGGGCTCGAGCACAAGCCGCCGCAGGGCGTGGTGACGGCCTGGCACACGCCGCTGACGCATGAGCCCGACTGGCAGTCGACGGACGCTTCGCAGGCCTGTCCGTTCGGACAGTGCGCCGTGCAGGAGCCGCCGCAATCCACGCCCGTTTCAGCGCCGTTCTTGGCGCCGTCGCTGCACGTCCCCGTGGAGCGAACGGTGACGCCCTGCGCCTGGAGCCAGCTCAGCACGCCGTAGCGCGCGGGGTCGAGCCGTGTGTGCCAATTGGTAACGGACCCGACGCCGCCGGGCACGTCCGAGAACGTGTAGTAGGCTTTGACGCCGACGACGAGCTGTTCAGATGCGTCGTTGCGATACAGCGGTCCGCCCGAATCGCCGGGGCACAACGTGGCGTTGCTGGAGCTCGTGAAGAAGCCGGGCGTCAGCACGTACGACGCAGCCACGTCGGCCGCCGCCTGGGCGGTGGGGATGTACGTGCCGGGGTGGAGCAGCGCGCTCCCGGACAGCGTCGTCAGATTCTGGAGCTTCAGCCGACCACCCGGACCTTCTCCCGGGCCCTCGCAGCCGTAGCCCATGATCACGACCGGACTGCCGACCGCGACCGCGGTGGTGTGCACCGAGGCCTTCGGAATCTGCGGCGTGAGCTCGTTGACGGTGACCACAGCCACGTCCGGCGGATAGGTGGGGTTGAGCACGTTGATCCCGCAGTCCGGTACGCAACTCGACAGCCACTGCGGGTGGATCACGGTCTGCTCGACCGTCAGGAACTGCCCCGGCATGGACGAATCGTTGTTCGCGTTCACCGTGATGCCGGTACCCGGCGGCCAACCCACCACGTTGTTGGCGGTGTCGTGCACGCAATGGGCCGCGAGCATGAACTTTCGGGCGCCCACCTTGACGCCGGTGCAGCCCCCGATGAGCACGGTGGCCGGAAACTCCGACTCGAGCGCCGGACGGCCGCCGACCAGGTCGTCTTTCGAGTTTCCGATCGGCTCGGGACGAAGTTCGCCCTCGCCGCTGCTACAAGCCGCCGACACGATCGCCGCAGCGAACCAACCCATTCGCGACCAACGCATGGAGATCTCCTGTTTTTGAACACTGCGCCGCTCGCGACCGAGCGACCGGCGCGTTGACCCAGAATTAGAGTCCGCCTGTAGGCGGACCTTCGTTTCTTCGCGCGCGCGGTCGGCCAGAACGCGGTCTTCTCCCTCAGCGGGTTCGCGCGCAGCGAATTCCGGCGCGGACGTCGTTCGACGTCGGCTCGATGCTGGAGCGAACGACCGAGGTCACGAGAGCCGCGTCGTAGGACCAGCCTCCGCCTCGGCGGACGCGCTGGTAGCTCCGTTCGAGCCCAGGCACTCGCTGAGGGCGAAGGCTTCGCCGCCGTCCTTGAGGCCGGTGAGCACCGGCTCGTCGCCCCACGCATACAGAGACTCGTTGGCCCCGCCCACGGCGGCGTACTCCCACTCCGATTCGGTAGGCAGCCGGCCTCCGTCCCAGACGCAGAACAGAAACGCGCTGTACCAATCGATACATCCTTTCGGGCTGCTCGCGTGTCTCCTCCAGGTGAGCTGAGCGCTCCTGTCCTTGGTGGTCGCGGGATCACCGTCGAGTCGAACCTTGTCGTCAAGATGACGTGCGACAAAAAGCCGACTTGGTAGGGGAAGGGGGGGAGTGTACGAATGGGCGCTCACCGCCGAACGCGTGAGTTTCGGCGGTCCGTTCCAAAAGGGAGAAACGACAAGTCATGAAACGTGGAATTGTTCTCGGGATCGCGCTTGGGCTGGGAATCGTCGGGACCGCGTACGCGGTCCCGAGCACATCGACGAAGGTCAAGAAAGTAGCGGTCGCCGATCGCACCAAGGTCTACGGCGATACCTCGAGCGAGAAGCAATTGACGATCTGGTTCCAAAACCCGACCGAGTACTGCGGTGAGCAGGGCGTAGGTTCCGTCACCATCATCAGCACGTACTCGAGCGAGTGGGCGAACTGGGTGCGCCTGGCCGAGGCCGCGGTGCTCTCCGGGCAGACGCTGACGATTGACGTTCATGCTTCGACGAGCACGAACTGCAGGCCCTGGCGCATCTCGCTCGGCAGTTGAGGCGGTTCCGCAAACGGGCCGCCCGAGCCAGGAAAACCGAGGACCACCTCGGCGCACGCTGTGGGTGTCGATGCGCCGTGATCCGCGCCGGGGGTTCGCGGCGCGCCACGGTCCGCGTCGGTTTGAAATCGAAGGGATGACTCATGCATTTCAGGATTCAGGCAAATTGCGGGTTATGGTGGCTTCTTCTATTCGCAGGCGGCTGCGGGTCAGGCCCGGACGGCGATGTCGGATGGGCGAGCACCTCGCCCGTCGGTACGGAAGAGGGCGCGTTTGCCAGCATCATCGAACTCTGGACGCCGTTTACCATGCCGCTCGGAATCTGCTTTTCACGGATGAGCGATCCGGCGGACGGCGACTATTTGAGCCAGGCCGACTTCAACGCGGGGCGTCCGAAGGTTCTGGCGGAGATGAATGCGACTTGGGGAAAAGTCCCCGGCCTCTCCTTCATCGAAAGTTGTTCCTCCGAATCGGAGCTTCCCGTGCGCCTCATTCCCGGTATCGGCGGGAACTGCCCGGGCTTCGGCGCCGGCGTGAGTTGCAGGATCGGAATCGGTGGAATGTGGGGCGTGGCACACGAGCTCGGTCACGCGCTGGGCGCGCTTCACGAGCATCAACGCTCGGATCGAGTGCTCTGTCCGGATGTCCAGGCCGAGTTCGACGTGATCGACCGCTGCGACGCGGCCGACCTTGCCGGTCAGCCCTGTACTGCCGCGGACTACAATCGGCTGTTTGCTCCGGCGACGCCGGTCACCTCGCCGACCAATCTAACCGACGACGATCGAGCCGCGCTCGACGGGAAAATCTCGAATAGTCGGATCGACACGCGGGCGACACGGCTCACTCCATATGATCCGAAGTCCGTGATGGACTATTGCACCTTCACGGCCGGCGCGTATTACCCCACGCCGTACGACCTCCTGGGCATGGAAATGCTCTATCCGCCGCCGAGCGGCTATCCGCCCGGTTGCGGCTCCATGCCCGGCTGCTTCGAAGGGGAGGACGGCGTCGTCGTTCGTGAGGACGGCTACTTCACGAGCGATTGGACCTCGCGCGGCGCGCTCGATGTGGAGATGTGGGTTGGTCAGTTTCCGCCGAGCCAATACGTCAGTGCGACCCAGCTTGGGGGGACGTCCTTGACCGTCCACTATGGCTTCCTGGACCCGAGGGGAAGGCAGCTCTTCGGTAACGGCTTGGCCACGCGTTCCAACAGTGTCCACACTGCCATCATGGCCTCGGTGCTGTGATGCCGATCGCTGGTTCCGCCTCGAGGTCTCGGCGGGAAGCGCTGGCGCTCGAGGTGCGCCCGCGTACACGGCGTGCGCGTCCGAACCGTTGACCGCCTCGGAACCACATTTCCTGCCCGGCGGCTACGAAGTTCGGTGAGAGAAGGTTCGTCAGGAGGCGCGCGGGGGCGCCCCTCAAGAAACGACTATCGCGCGGTCCCGGGCGGGGTGATAGGGGTGGGGCGATGGGTCTTTTCCGCGGGCTATGGGCTTTGGGGGTGCTGTTCTCGTTCGGCTGCGCGGGGGCGGCGGACTCTCTGCCCCTGACGTACGACTTGCCGGCGACGGAGCCGGCCGCGGACGAGCTCTCGCTCGACGTGTTGCTCGTCGCGGACAATCAGGCGCAGTTTCTGTACGGCAACCCCGTGTGGCTCCGCAAAGGGCTGCTCGACAAGTTCGTTTCGACCGGCATCCGCTCGCCTTCGCTCGACCTCTACGGTCAGGATCTGCTCGCTTCGATCCTGGAGAAGGAGGCCGGCGAGCAGCGCGGGAAGGTCGCCATCCACCTCGGAGACGCGCTGAACATCTCGTGCGGGTGGGAGATGGAGCGTTTTCAGCGCACGATGGGCACGGCCAGGCGCCCGTGGTTCGTGGCGCTCGGAAACCACGACGGCTTTTATTACGGCTCCGGGCGCACCGGCCCCGGAAGCTCCCAGACCGAGTGGGACGCGGCCTGCTTCGGCGGCGGCGGCGCGTTGAACAAGACCGCGGCGATCGAGCGCTACCTGGCCTCGCTCGTGGAACAAGGCCGCCGTCCGCCGGCGACGCCGCACGTGCGCGGCGGCGTCGGGGCCGATCCGGGGCTCGCCGCCTTCGCGCGCGAGGCGGTGATCCGCAAACCCACCGCCTGGAGCTACGGCGGCAAGGAGCCGGCGGTGTTGCGGCGCGTCGCGTGGCGCCTCGACCCCGACTACTGGCGGTCGTTCGTCCTTCAGGAGATCGACATCACCAATTCCGAGCGCGCGAGTCGTCCGGTGCGAGTGATCTTGCTCGACACCTCGCAGTTCGAGGTCGAGCCGGGGCTCGCGGGCACGGTGCTGCCCGGCGTCTACGACGCGGGGAGCAGCGGCTTCCTGCTGTCCGATCAGCTCGACCTGGTCCGGTCCTGGCTCGAGGCGGATCGCGAGGAGAATGCGGTGG
>DASXWF010000076.1:0-5112 GCA_036503835.1 Polyangiaceae bacterium
AGGCCGAGGGCACGGCGGAAAACACCCAGCGCGCGCTAGAGAGCACGCGCGAAAATCTGATGTCGACGCGCGCGAACCTCACGCAGGAACAGCAGGCGCGCCAGAAGGCGGAAAGCACCGCGGCGGCGGCGCTCGCCAGCCTCGACCAGATCGCGCGCGTGAAGGAAGAGGCGCGCGGCATGGTGATCACGCTGGACGGCTCCGTGCTGTTCGTATCCGGCAAGGCCGAGCTCCTGCCGATCGCTCAGAAGAAGCTCGACGACGTGGCCAAGGCGCTGAACGACATCGACGAGCAGCAAAAGATCGTCATCGAAGGCCACACCGACTCGAACGGCAACGACGATTCCAACCTGCGCCTTTCGCAGCAGCGCGCCGACTCGGTCAAGAACTACCTGGTCAGCCGCGGCGTGAAGGCGGACCGCGTGCAGTCCGTGGGCAAGGGTGAGGCACAACCGGTCGCGACCAACGAGACGGCCGAGGGCCGCGCCAACAACCGCCGCGTCGAGATCGTCGTTCAGAAGAGCGGCGGCGCAAGCAGCGGCGCGACTCAGAACAGCCCGACGCGCTGACCCAACTCCCCGGCACGGAACCTCGCGATGGCCGCCGCAGCAGCTCTCGATCTCGACTTCGCGTCCGAGCCCGGCCTACCCGGTCCCGGCGCCGTGGTCGCCGATCGCTACGAGATTCGGGAGCTGCTCGGCGAGGGCGGCATGAGCGCGGTATTCACGGCGTACGACCGGCGGCTGCGGCGCAGCGTGGCCCTCAAGATCCTGAGCCCGCGCCTTTCGCGATCCAAGGACCTCGTGACCCGGTTCGTGAACGAGGCGCGCACGCTGGCGCGCCTCGATTGCGCTCACATCGTTCAGGTCTTCGACGCGGGCGTCACCGCCGAGGCCGGAGGCGTCTCGCTTCCGTACATGGTGCTCGAGCACCTCCGCGGCGTGGATCTCCGCACGTTCGCGCACAACGGCGCCTACGACGACGATCGCGTCGTCGCCTGGATGCTCGACGCCTGTGAGGGCCTCGCCGCGGCGCACGCCGAAGGCGTCGTTCACCGCGACCTCAAGCCGGAGAACCTGTTCTTGGTGCAGCCGCCCGACGGCAGCGAACGCATCAAGATCCTGGACTTCGGGATCGCGCGCTCGCTGAGCTTCGATCGCTCGCTCACGCTCGCGGGCGAGGGGGTGGGCTCCCCGGGCTACATGTCGCCCGAGCAGCTGCACGACGCACGCAGCGCCGACGCCCGCAGCGACCTCTGGTCGCTCGGCGTCGTCATGTACGAGCTTTTCGCGCGGCAGGCTCCGTTCGCGGCGAGAAACTCGCTCGAGCTCTGCGCGGAGATCCTGAACGCGCCCGTGCGTCCGCTCGGTGAGCTACGCCCCGACCTGCATCCGGAGCTCGCCGCGATCGTGGATCGCTGCCTGGAGCGCGACCCCGCCGATCGTTTCGGCGACGTGCTCGAGCTCGCGGAGGCGCTCGCGCCTTTCACTCGCACGCCGGGGCTGTTCGCGACGGTGCGCATCCGGGGGCGCCTCCACCCGCCGCTCGAGCTCGTCGTGGAAGAAGACGACGCGGACGCCGGTGCGAGCAGCGCCGATCCTGCGCCCGTCTGCGACGACGACGGGAGCAAGACCCGCGTCATGCCGAGCGGCATCCGGCGCCGCGTGTACCGGCGCTGGGCGGCGCGCTCCGTCGGACTGCTGCTGATCGCGGCGGTGCTCTCACTTTTCATCGTGTCGCAGGTGCCAGCGGCCGCGGCACGAGCGCGGGTCTTCGTCTCCGAGACGGGCACGCGCATCGGCGAGACCGCCAATCGCATTCTCGATCCTCGTTGAACCAACACGGAGAAGAAGAAATGTTGTACTGGGCTGCCGTATTTTTCATCGTCGCGCTGATCGCCGCTCTGTTCGGATTCGGTGGCATCGCCGCCGGCGCGGTCGGAATCGCGAAGATCCTGTTCTTCGTGTTCCTCGTGCTCGCAGTCGTTGCGTTCCTGTTCAACAGGCGCGCGCCTACCTGACGGGTGGCGAGCGTGAGCGCGATCGTACCGGACGGCGGCGAGTGTTACGCCGCCAGCGTCGATACGGCAGCGGCCCATCCGCCGCTGCCGGTCGACTTTCTGGAGTTTCTGGAGCAACGGCTCGGCATCGACCGAGCCGCGGCCGTCAACCTGCTCGGTTCGCACTTGCGGGCCGTCTGGGATCTCGGCTGCGCGGCGGCGCTCCCCGGCATCGCGCGCTGTGCCGCGCCGCCGCGCGCGGACGCGTCGAGCGCGTGAGCGCGCTCAGAAGTCGTCTTCCGTGCCGTGACCGAGCGCGCGAATCGCGACTTCGTGATCGAAGCCCGCGCGGGCGAGCGTCGCCAGATCGCGCCGGCGCAGGCTCTGCCGTTCCTCCTCCGCTCGGTACGGCCCGAGCCGTTTCTTCCGCACGAGCGCCCGCGCCGCGGCGAGCTCGGCCTCTCGCGAACGCGGCACCGAGCTCTCGGCGTCGGCGTTCGAGATCCCCCGAGCCCTGAGCTTCGCCAGGATCAGCCGCCGCGAGGCGCCCCGTTCCTGCAGGCGCTCACCGAGGTTTTGCGCGAAGCGCGCGTCGTTCAAGAGCCCGTTCTGCTGGTAGCGCGCCAGCAGCGCCTCGAGCGCGTCGCCGAGCGCGAGCGCGTCGCCGCCGCGCCGCCGGATCAGGAGCGAGAGATGCCGCCGCAGCTTCTGGACCGAGCAGTCGAAGCGGTTCAGGTAGCGGAGCGCCGCCGCCTCGAGATCGCGGGGCTCGAGCGGCTCGTCTCGCGCCGGCTTGCCGCGCGCCACCGGCCGCGTGTTACCCGCCGCGCTTGAGCTCGTTCAAGACGAGCTTGCTCACGGCCTTCAGCGTATCGAACACGCCGACGCCGGAACGCGCGTTGGCTTCGAAATCCGGCACGTTCATCGGGTTGATGAGCGCGCGGAGCTCCTCCACCGACACGACGTTCGGCAGATCGCGCTTGTTGTACTGGATGACGTACGGGATCTTTTCGAGCGAGTAGCCCTGCTCCGCCAGGTTGGTGCGCAGGTTCTCGACGCTTTCCTGGTTCGCTTCCAGGCGCTCCATTTGCGAGTCGGCGACGAAGATCACGCCGTCGACCCCCTTCAGGATCAGCTTCCGGCTCGCGTCGTAGAAGACCTGGCCAGGCACCGTGTAGAGGTGGAAGCGCGTCTTGAAGCCGCGGATCTCACCCAGCGAGAGCGGCAAGAAATCGAAGAACAGCGTGCGCTCGGTCTCCGTCGCGAGGCTGATCATCTTGCCCTTCGCGTCGGGGTTCGTTCGCTCGTAGATGTACTGCAGGTTCGTCGTTTTTCCGCAGAGACCCGGACCGTAATAGACGATCTTACAGTTGATCTCCCGCGCCATGTAGTTGATGAAGCTCATGGCGGGGTACTCAGTCGTTGAACAGATTGTCGATGTCTTCGTCGGTGATCTCGGCGAAAGGCGAGTCGCCGCCGGGCTCCTGCACCTTGCTGAGCAGCGCTTCGAAGATGCGGTTCAGCTCGTCGCTGGCCTTGCGCACGCGCAGGCGCACGAGGCCGAGGCTCGATTTGGAATCGAAGATGACCACGAGGATCACCCGATTGCCGACGAGCTGGATGTGGATGTTCGCCTTCTCACCTTCGTGAAACTGCGTGGCGAACTCGTTCTCGCGCAAGAGCTTGGCGATGCCGCCGGTGGCGGCGATGTTGCCGGCCGTGAGCGACGCGAGCGAAGTCGTGTCGATGTTGTCGACCTCACCGCTTGCGGCGATGAGCTGCCCGTTCTTGTCGACGATGAAGACGACCTTGGCGTTCGCTTCCCGAACCAGACGGTCCACGACCGTTTGGATCTGGTTGAACTCCTCTTCGTACATCACCATCTGGGGATTGACCATCACGCCTCCACGCCGGAAAACCCCGCGACGGCATCCCGGCTACCGGTTCCGAGCACATCGCTCGGCGCCGGGGTGCTCCGCTCATTGCGGAGCCTAGGGTCTCGACGAAATCTGCAGCGGGGGACACTTCTATCTGACCCCCAACGGGCGGACAAGGGCCGGCGCGCGCGCCCCTCGCGTTTCGCGCTTCCGTGCCGGCACTTTCCCGACCCGGCGCTTTTTTGGACCGACGGGCCGGTGCAGGCCCGGGGTCCCGCTGCGCCGAGCCTTCCCCCTCGGCCGCTTCCGCGGCCGGCCAGGACAACGGCCAGCCTCTTCATCCGTAACCCAGAATGCACATGCGGGCCGTTGTACTAGCTTGAGCGGTCCGTGAAGCTTCGATTGTTTCTGCTCCTCGTGACGCTGGTCGCCATCGCGTACCCCGCGGCGGCGGAGGGCGCGCTCTTTCAGCGAGATCTCGCCGACCGCATCGCCGAGCTCCGAGCGGCACGCGGGCCGGAAGCCTACGCCGCCTTACGGCGCGTCTGGGCGAGCTGGGACCGCGCCAACCCCACGCATGTGGAGGAAACACTGCTCGCGGCGCGGGAGGACTCGCGACTCTCCCCGCCGCTCCGCACCTACGCGGGCGTGCTCGCCGGCCTGTCGCGGGTCCGGCGCGGGGACTTGAGGGCCGCGCGCGACGCGGTGAGCGCGCTCGGCTACGTCGATCGCTGGGTGGTGATCGGCCCCTTCGACAACGAGGGCAAATCGGGCCTCGACACGGCGTTCGGCCCCGAGCTCGAGCTGGCGTCGCCGATCGTGCCGGGGCGCGCGCAATCCGGCAAGGAGCGCCCCGTGCGCTGGCGCGTGGTGCCCCGCGAGTTCCCTCACGGCTTCGTGAACTTCGGCTCGCTGCTCCGTCCTGAGCAGAAGGTGTGTGCGTATGCGACCACCTTCGTGCAGGCCAAGCCGGGCAGCCGAGCTCCGCGCACCATCAGCGCCTGGATCGGTTCCGGAGGCGCGTTCAAGGCCTACTGGAACGGGCACGAGGTGCTGAAGTCGACGGTGTACTCGAGCCACGACTTCGACCGGTATGCGGTCGCGCTCGAGCTCGAGTCGGGGATGAACGCGCTCACGGTCAAGATCTGCGGCGAAGAGGCCGCGCCCGTGCTCTCGGTCCGCTTCGGTGACGCGCAAGGCGCGCCGAACGCCGGCGTCGACGTCACGAACGACCTC
>DASXWF010000077.1:0-2042 GCA_036503835.1 Polyangiaceae bacterium
CGGGTGGCTCACGAGCTCGCGATAGCTCGACTTGCGCACGTCGCCGATGAGGAACGTGTCGTCGCCCATCTCGTGGAGCATGCGCCCCTCGTCGCAGGTGAAGACGCCGCCGTCGTAGTTGTAGGCGAGCTGTCCGACGCCGGCGCCCGCGGGCCAGCGGATGTCGAGGAAGTTCGGATCTTCGCCGGACAGGATCTTCGTGAGGAAGATCGCGGCGTAGCGCTCGAGCACCTCGACGCCGCGCTGGTTGAGCTCGATCATGTAGTCGACGGCCGAGCGGTAGAACTCCAGGTACTCGCTGCGCGGGTACTCGACGCGCGCGCCGGTCTTCTCGACGAAGCCGAACGGATCGATGGGGCGGAGGAAGAGCGCGCGGCAGCCGAGCGCGACGTAGGTGTCGACCACCTCTTTCCAGCGCGGCAAGGTCTCGCGCGTCGTCGTGAGCAGCGCCTCGACGTGATAGAGCGTCGGATCGAGGCCGCGCTCGGCGTAAGCCTCGTTCACGCGCTTGATCCAGCGGGCCGCGGAGTTGAAGGCCGAGAGGCCCGGAAGCTTGCGCTGCTTGTCGTGGAGCTCGGCCGGGCCGTCGATGCTCGTACAGATCTGCACGCGGTGGTCGAGCAAGAACGAGAGCTTCTCCTCGTCCATCTGCGAGAGATTCGAGACCATCGTGAACTCGAGGGTCTTGCCGATGCTCTTGTTCTTCTCGAGCGCGTACTCGATGACGTGCTTGACGACGGGGAAGTTGACGAGCGGCTCGCCGCCCTGAAATTCGATCGTGACGTCGGGATTCGAGCTCGCGAGCACGAGATCGACCGTCTTCTCGGCGATCTCGGGCGTCATGTCCGTGTGCTTCGCGTCCATGTTGGCGCGCGAGGCGTGGCAGTACACGCACGTCTCGTTGCAGCGCAGCGTCACGATGAACAGGTGCAGGTTCGGCCCGTGGTCGAGGAAGCGCTTGCGCGCGCGGAACTTCTCCGCCGCGCGCTCCACGTCGTAGCCCTCGCGCAGAAAGTTCTTCGCCGAGAGCCGGCCGTAGAGCTCGCTATCCTTCGCGACGCTGCCGGCCGTGAAGGCGCCGAACTCCGGCTCGGAGAGCAGCAGGTACTCGCCCTCGCGGTTCGTGATCAGCATCTTGTCGGCGACCTGCCGAAAGCGGAAGAACGCCGGGAAGGTGTGGTCGAACTTCTGTGCGAGCGAGAGCATCAAGACTGCCCTCGCCCCTCGACGGTGATGCCGAGCGCGGAGTTGGCGAGCTCACCGCTCACGGCTCGCTCGCGCGCGGGGTCGTCGCTGCTGATGCGGAGCACCCAGTGCTCTCCGTCCTCGCCGAGGTCGACCGCGGCGTAGTCGGCGTAGAGCCCGCGCGCCTGTTCGACCGCCGGGCGCGAGTAGAGCGCCTGGTGCAGGCGGAGTTCCGTCACGAGCTCGAGCCCTCTCCGGCCGGCGCCTTCTCTGCCGGGGCCCCTTCCTTCTGCTTCTTGTACTTTTCTTCCCAGGAAACGGCGATGCCCAGCGGATCGTCGAACTCTTCCTTGCTGAAGTCGAAGTTCGCGAGATCGTCGAGGGAGGGCGGGCCCATCGCGCCGCCGAGCGCCCGCATCGTGACGGCCTCGATCAGCGGGCGGTTTTCGCGCGCGATCTGCTGGCGCCAGGAGCAGGCGAGGAGCTCCGCCGCGAATTCGCCGACGGCGGTTCGAGCCTTCGCCTCGTCGAGCCCGCCGTTCTTCGGCGAGAGGATCACCTGGTAACGGTCGGCCGCCGTCCGATCGATGAGGACGTAGAAACGATCGATGAACGAGAAGGCAGTCGCGTACAGGGCGTCGAGCGGATAAACGCTGCCGTCGATGCCCAGACTGACGCTGCCCCGCTCGTAGTCCGCATCGACCAAGTTGCTCGGAAAACCTTCGAGTTGCATGGAGATCCTCGGCTGACCCTGGCGGTGCTCGCATGGCCTTCCCGGGGGTTCTTGGGTCCGGAATCGGCCGCGCGGCGATCTCTTCAAGATTATTCCAAATACTAGCCGTCCGTATAGTCAGAAA
>DASXWF010000078.1:0-1585 GCA_036503835.1 Polyangiaceae bacterium
TTGGCGAGCCCGAGGTGAATCCAGGGTTCGGTGGTGTCGCCGAACCAGGCGTCGTTCGTCAGATTGACGAGCAGGTCGGTTCTCGGATCGGCGAGCAGGCGGTTGCCGAGCGAGGGACTCACGTCGTCGTTGCAGACCATGGCGGCGACGTGATGGTCGCCGAGCGAAAGGGGGGCGACCGACTTGCCCGCGCGAAAGTTGCTGGAGTTCGGCGAAATCTCGAAGAGCACCGGGAACTCCTCGCCGAGCGGCATGCGCTCGCTGAAGGCGACGAGCTCCTGCTTGTCGTAGCGCCCGACGATGTCCCCCTTGGCGTCGGCGAGCAGCACCGAGTTGTAGTAGGCGCGGCGCCGCGCGTCGTTGACCTTGTCGTAGAGGACCGCCCCGAAGATGGTCGGAACGCCGAGCTCACGCGTGAAAATCTGAGGCAAGACCTCGCCGGCCCGGTCTGCTCGCACGGCGTGCATCACCGAAGTCTCGCTCCACAGGACGAGATCGACGCCCGCCGCGCGCAGCTTGTGCGTCTCCTCGATGTGACGGCGCAAGCCCTCCTCGTGAGCCTTCCGCTTCTCCATCAGGCCCATGTTGGCTTGCACCAGGCCGACGTGCGCCTTCTCGGCGGCCGCCACGCGCGCGTCCACCTGGCTGATGCGCACTGCGCCGTAGAGCACCGCGACGACCGGTGCCGCTGCGTAGGGCAAGAGGCGCCGGTAGTCGGGCTTGCGCTTCTCGAGGCGCGCGATGACGAAGTCAGCGACCGCCCAGTTGAAGGCGACCACCACCAGGCCCACGGCGTAGACGCCGCCGAGATCGGCGATCTGCGTGAGCAGCGGCACCGGATGCACGACCGCGCCGAACGACCAGAAGAACAACACGGGGTAGCAGAGCTCGCTCGCCACGAACGCGGCGAGGAAGCCGGGGCCGAGAGGCCAGCCGTTGCGCTCCGCGCGCACGAACAGCCAGGCGAAGAGCGCGATGCGCCCCGCCACGAAGGCGTTGACGCAGCCCACGAAGAACACGCAGATCGGCGTCGAAAACCCGCTGAACTCCTGCAGCATGTTGAGCATCCAGTAAAAACCGATGCTCACCATCGTCATGCCGCTCAGCCATCCGAGCCAGGCCGCCTGCTTCGGCGTGCGCCCGACCAGGGCGACGCGCAGCGGGACGAGCGCGATCAACCCGAACGGCCAGAGGTCGAGGCCCGGAAAGGCGAAGAAGTAGAACACCCCGCAAAGGACGGCCGCCGCGGCGGCTTGCCCGCGCGTGAGCGGAAGCACTCCGGCCTTCGCCGCTGCCTGCGTTGCGACCGCCGCGGTGCCCGGCGCGCCGGTGCTCGCGGCGGTTGCGGTGGCGGCGGACGGGGCGGGGGCAGTCGATGCGGTGGGCTCCACGGCTTCGCTCGCCAGGCTAGCACGCGGCTCAGGCAGCACGCGGCTCAGGCAGTACAGGCACGCTCAGCCGTCGCGCGTCCGGACCGAGCAGACGAAGACGCTCGCGCTTTCGGGCCCCGCGTTTTCGGCCGCGAGGACGCGCTCGAGCTCGCGCGATTCGTGCGGCAAGAGCTCCGTCGCTCCGAGGTCGCCGC
>DASXWF010000079.1:0-15778 GCA_036503835.1 Polyangiaceae bacterium
GGAGCGATCGCTGCCGTAGCCGAGCAGGGTGAGCGACGCTCTGCCGCCACGACGCTCGAAGCGTGCGACTTTGGGCGTGACGACGCCGAGCTCGGAGAGGTTTCGCTCGGCGCTGCGAGCGAGCTTGCCGCCGGCGTCCACGCGGTAGACGTACGCGAACGAATCGACGTAGCCGAAGACCTTGTCGCGGCGCTCGAGCGGACGATCTTCGACGCCGCCGGCGCCGACGACGAGCTCGTCTCCATTTTCGAGCAGCGAGAAGCTCCAGATCGGACCGTCGTGGGTGATGCGCGCGAGTTCGGGACCGAACCCCGCCGGCTCGCGGCGCCGGAGTGAAATCGCGTGATCGAAGAGACAGCCGACGGCCAGCCAGCGCGCGCTGAGCTCCACGCGGAACGGACCGCGGCAGGTGGCTTCGGAGCGCAGCGCGGCGCCGGCGGGCGCCGCGGCCTCGGCCGCCCCCGCGAAGACCAGGCGATCGCCCGCGAAGTCCGCGAGCACGACGGCGCGCCCGTCGGCGGCGATCGCGCGCGCCACCGTCCCGGCCGGCAGCGGCAACCCGGGCAGCGGCTCGAGCGAGCCGTTCACCACGCGGTAGCGGGCGAGCTCCCTCGAAAGCGGGCTCACCACGAAGACCACGTCGGCCGGCCCCACGGCGAGCCCGCTCGGCGAAGGCGGCGAGGCGATCGAACCGATTTCGGTGAAGCGGGCGTCCAGCAGCACGACGCGCGAATCGCCGCGCAAGAGCCCGGCGAACGCGGCCGCCGGCTCGCCCGGACGCGCGCCGCGCACGGCGTCGAGGGTGGCGAGGGCGTACGGGTTCGCGCCGAGCGAGCGGCTCGAGGGGGAGAGCGCCGCGAAGTCGCTGCGCGCCCGCAGCTCGTCCTCCTCGCTCCGCAGCGTCGCGAGCGCGCGGGCGATTTCGGGATTCGGAGCCGGCGCTGCTGCGGCGCTCGCGCTGCTCGTCGCTCGCGAACGCTCGCCCGCCGGCCGCCCGCACGCGACGAGCAGCGTCAAGATACCGCCGAGCAGCAGGGGCGCGCTCTTCATCAAAAGAAATCGCACATCGCGGGCGGCGGCCCGGCGAAGAGCGCCGCGAGCCGCGCGAGCACGGTCGCGTCGGCTTCGATCTCTCGCGCGCGGGCGAGCTCGAACGGCGAGAGAAAACCGCTGTAGAGCGCCGCGAGCGCGCGCACGCCGAGCTTGGCGTGACCGCCGCCACCCCGCGTCACCGTGGCCGCTCCGCCTCGCACGTCGAGCCGGTAGCGCCCCGAGTTTTCGGGCAAGAGCTCGTCGTGGAGGTCGAGCTCCACCGAGAGCTCGATGCCTTCGGGGTAGCCGCGCCCGGCGAGCGCGCGCTCGGCGTGCACGACGCGGAGCATGAAAGGATCCGCGATTTCTGCGCGAAACGCGCGCTCGGGCAGCGAGAGCAGCAGCGCGTCGGCGTGCGTGCCGTAAAACGTGAAGCTCGGGATCGTGCTCCTGTGATCGGCGATCAGCGAGAGCAGGCGCTCCGCGGCGCCGGCGGTCGCGGCGACCAGATCGTTGACGACGAGCTCGCGCTTGTGTTGGGGGCCCGTCTGCGAAAGGTACACGTAGCCCTCGGGACCGTTCGGACCGGTCGCGAGGTAGCCGGCGCTCGACTCGCCTCGCGGAGAGCGCACCCGCCCCCACACGTACGGCCCGCGGTCGAGGTAACCCGTACGCTGGCGCGCCAGCTCCGAATACAGGCGCTCGACGGAGGGATCATCCCCGGGGGTGAGCGGCCGGACACCGAGCTCCCCGCGCGCGACGGGAAGATTCTTGCACTCGCCCGTGAAACGAAACCGACATCCGGCGAGCTCGTAGCCGGCGGCGCGATACAGGGTGATCGTGGCGGGATAGAGCGCGCTCAGCGCGATACCCGCGCTGCGGGCGCCGCGGAGCGTGTCGGCGACGAGCGAAAGAGCAACTTTTCGGCCGCGCGCTTCGGGCGCGACCACGACGCCCGCGAGACCGAGCAGCGGCAACGAGCGCCCGCCGAACCACTGCCCCATCGGGATCCGCAACAGGCCGCCGAGCAGCCGGCCGCCCTGCCGCGCCACCCGCACTTCCTGAAGTCCGCCACGTTCGAGCCAGGTGCGGGTTTCGCCCGCGGGGAAGCCGAAGGCCCACTCCAGGTGCCCGGCGAGCGCCAGGAGCTCCTCCTCCTCGCCGAGCGCGCCGAACTCCATCGCGGCCATGAACGGGAGTGTAGTAAATCACGGGGCGGCAAACGTCCATGTAGGTGACGGTACAGAACTAGGCGCGCCCTTTGCATGGCCCTTGGCCGCACCGCGCCGGCTCGGCTATCTTCCTACTTACGAAGTGGCGAGCAACGACGCGTCCCTCCGGAGCGGCGACCAGCTCGGCTCCTACCAACTCCTGGTGCCCATCGGCGCGGGAGGGATGGGGCGCGTCTGGGTCGCACGCAAGCTCGACGCGGGACTCGGTCCCCGCTTCGTAGCGATCAAGACCGCGCTCTCCGACGACGGAGGCAGCGAGGAATTCTGGCGGACGCTCTTCGACGAGGCGCGCATCGCCTCGCTGCTGTCGCATCCGAACATCCTCACGATTCACGCCGTCGAGCACGAGGAGGGCGTGCACTACCTCGTGATGGACTTCTCGGACGGCGTTTCGCTGCGCGAGCTGCTCGACGCGAGTCCCGGCAAGCGTCTCGAGCCGCGTCTCGGCGCGCGGATCGCTGCGCGGCTCTGCGCCGGTCTGCACGCCGCGCACGAGCTCGTGGGTGAAGACGGAGAGTCGATGGGCGTCGTGCATCGCGACGTCTCGCCGCAGAACGTTTTGATCGCGTCGAACGGTCAGGTGCGGCTCACGGACTTCGGCGTGGCGAAAGCCCGCGGCCAGCTGCACGCCCCGACGCAGACGGGCGAGGTCAAAGGCAAGATCGCGTACATGGCGCCGGAGCAGGTGACGACGAAAGACATCGATCGCCGTGTCGACGTCTTCGCGGCCGGCTGCGTGCTCTACGAAACGACCGTCGGAGAACGGCCGTTCCAGGGCGGCGACGCGCTCGCGACGCTGTATCAGCTGCTCGAGGAACCGATCGTGCCGCCGAGCGCACGTGCGCCGGGTTACCCGCCCGAGCTCGAAGCGATCGTGCTGAAGGCGATGGAGCGCGATCGCGAGAACCGCTACGCGACCGCCGCGGAATTCAACCGCGCCCTCGAAGGCTGGCTGCTCGGCGAAAAGGCCGTGATCACCGAGCGCGAGGTGGCGAGCGCGCTCAAGACGGCGGTCGGGACCCGCCTGAACGATCTGACGCGCGCCATCGAAAATGCCGTGGTCGCGATCGAGTCCGGGCAGCGGCCGCGCGAGTCGCTGAGCGGTGAATCCGGCGCGAGTCCGAGCGGCAGCGGCAAGACGCTGGCCGGCTCCGCGCTGCCCGAAAGCGTGCGCGCGACGCGCTCGCCGAAGCTTGCCATCGCGCTCGGCGGCATCGCCATCGCGGCGGGCGCCGCGATCTTCTTCGGCACGAAGGGCCAGCCCGAGCCCGCGGTGAGCCCGTCGACCACGGCGTCCACCCCCGCGCTCGCCGTGGCTCCTCCTCCACCGGAGCCCGCGAAGAGCAACGAGGCGCCGCCCGTCGAATCCGCGAGCGCGGGAACGACGCCCGAGACCAGCCTCGAGATCCCGACGGCCACGGTGCGCCCCCCGCGCGGCGGGCGCGTCACGGGCCCGGTCCGGCAGCCGCAGAGCACGCCCCAGCCCGCGACGACCCCGACCGCGCCCGCGCAGCCCGCAACGACGCAACCGCCGCGCGCGGGCGAGCTGCCGCCTGTCGTGAAAAAAGTCCGCACGCTGGACGCCGACAACCCCTTCGCGCCCAAGGAAGAATGATGCACGTACCCGTCGCTTCCCGCTTTCGACGCTCTCGCCTCGCCTCCCTCGTCCTCGCCACGGCGCTCTGTGCCGCCGCGGCCCCCGCCCGTGCCGCCGAGGGCGACACGACGGCCGAAGCGAGCGCGCCGAGCGAAGAGGCCGTGAAGGAAGCCGGCAAGCGTTACGAGACCGGACTCGGCATGTATGCCGAAGGCGAATTCAAGCTCGCCGTGATCGAGTTCGAGCGCGCGTACACGCTCGTCCCCGACTATCGCGTGCTCTACAACATCGGGCAGGTGAGGATTCAGCTCGGCAACTACGCGCGCGCGCGGCAGGTGCTCGAGCAGTACCTGAAGGACGGCGGCGATCGCATCAGCCCCGACCGCAAGCAGAGCGTGCAGAACGACCTCACGATGCTCGAGGGCCGCACCGCGACCCTGCGCATCACGACCAGCGTCCCGGGCGCTTCGATCTACGTCGACGATCGCCCCGTGGGCACGGCGCCGCTCGCGGACCCGGTGTTGCTCGACGCCGGCGACCACCGCGTGACCGTGCGTGTCGACGGCCGGGAGCCGAACGAGAAGCTCGTCACGCTCGCCGGACGCGACGCCACCGAGATCCAGCTCGACCCCGGCAAGGCGCTCGACAGCAACCGGTCCGTCGTCGTCGTGGATCGCCGGGGCGAAACGAATCGCAGCACCTGGATGTGGGCGACCTGGTCGGCGGCGGGCGTTTTGGCCGTCGGCGCCGGCGTCACGGGCGGGCTCGGCATCAAGGCAGCGAACGAGCTCGAAGACATGCGCGAGACGCCGGGCGCGAACCGCGCGGAGCTCGACTCGGCGCAGCGCCGGGCACGGACGCTGCTGTTCACGGCCGACGTGCTCGGGATTGCGGCGATCGCGACGGGCGGCGTCGCGCTCTACCTGACGCTCTCGGGACCGGACGAGAAGAAGAAGCAGCCGAAGGTGGGGAAGGTGTCGGCCGAGCTCAGGCCGAACTGGGTCGGCGTGAACGGCTCGTTCTAACGCGGCTCCCCCGTAAACGTGCCCGTGCCCGAAACGCCCCGACCGCACCGCGCGTCCCCGTTGGCAAACTAACTATAGGCCGCCGTCCGAGCGCGAGCGAACCTGTGACCGCGAGTCATCATGCGCTCACGTGTCACTCAGGTTCTCCTGTCGGGGGTGCTCGCGGCTTGGCTGCTCGGCGCCTGCGGCTCCGACGACGCTCCCCCCGCGGGAGCTTCCGGGACGGCCGGCGCGAGCGCCACGGCCGGCGCCGGCGGAACGAGAGCGGGGCGAGGGGGGAGCTCGGCCGGAAAACCCGAGGCGGGACAGCCTTCGGACGGTGGCGGCGGCGCCGACGGCACTGACCACGCCGGCACCGGCGGCGCCGGGACAGACGGCGGAGGAACGGACGGCGGCGGCGCCGGCGGAGAAGACGACACGGCAGGGACCGACAGCGGTGGGAGGGCAGGCGCCGGACGCGGCGGAGGCAATTCCGCAGGCGGCGGCGCCGCGGGGAGCGCGGGCGGCGGCGGGACGGGCGGAGGACTGCCGGTGCCGGCGATCCGCGTCGAAATCGCACCCGCGGGCGTCCTTCTGGAACCCGGGACGGCCGCCGTGTTCACGGCGACGATCCTGAATTCGGACGACGAGCCCGTCGCCGGAACCGTCACCTGGGAGTCGAACGGCGACGCGGTGACGCTCTCGCCGCTGAGCGACAATCGACTCGAAGTCACGGCGGGAGAGCAGATCGACTCCGCGCAGATCGTGGCGCATTTCGAAGAGTTTCAGGCGGCGCCGGTCACCGTGGCCATCGCTCGCCCGGTAGCCGGAGCGCGGCTCGTCCAGGACGACGAGGTCCTGAGCGACACCGAGCCGGTCGACGCCGGGCAGACGGGCGAGCTCGGTACGCGGCTGCACGCCGTGATTTCGGGCGAGGCTCCGAGCCCCGGGCAGATTCTCGTGGGCAGCGGCAAGCCGGTGGCGGGCCGGGTGGTGTCCTCGACTCCGGCCCAGGGTGGTCACGACGTCGTCTTCGAGACCGTCGCGCTGAACGAGCTGTTTCTCGAGTTCAGCATCGACCAGACCTACGACGTACGCCGATTGCCGGCGAACTATCCGGCCGGGCCGCCTTCGAGCGCGAGCGTGACGGCGGACGGTTCGACCGAATACCGCTTCGATCTGGATCTTCCCGACTACGCGCCGCCGCTGCGCCTTTCGCAGGGCCTGCTGAACGATCCCGACGGCGATTTCAAGGTCGGGCCGTTCTACTGCAGCGTCGACGGCGGCATCAAACCGAGCCTGTCGGCGTCGGCCATCAGCGTCAGCGTGACGCCGAACCTGCTCTGGACCGTCGACCTGCTCGTGAGTCCCGCGGCGAGCCACTTCAAGGTCCTCGGCGAGGGAGCGATCGACGCGCAAGTGCACGGCCCGCTGCGTTTGAACACCACGTTCGAGGGCACCTTCATCTGCCAGGCGCCGCTCGTCGAGCATCCCATCATCCTGCCGCCGCCCATCGCGCTCTTGGTCATTCCCGCCGCAGTGGGCGGCGCGCGCCTGACCGCGAACGGCAAGATCGACGTGAACACGTTGGAGCTGCTGATCGACGCCCAGGTGCATCAGCCGGTGAAGCTCGGCTTCCAGGCCTCACCCAACCAGGGCGCGACCAATCTCTCGGAGCTCGACACCTCGCAGCTCGACAAGACCATCGAGCCCGAGCTCCAGAATACGACCCTCAACTCGCCCGTCCGCGTGGAAGCGGCCGTGGGCGGCAGCCTCTACGCGCAAGCGGCGTTCACCAACCCCATCTACTACGCGTGGCGCAGGTTCCAGGACCAGTATCCCTACCTCAGCCTGCTGGATCTGCAGAGCGGCCTCAACGCCAAGCTGATCCTGGGCACCGTCGCCGATCAGGCGAACGATCAGGGCTTCAACGCCGGGTACAACATCAATTTTCTCGTACGGTTGGGCCTCGGCGCCGACGCCGGCAAGGTGCTTTCGCACATCAGCACGCTGCTCGGCCTCGGCTCCCAATTGATCCCGGATCTCACCCACGAGACGACGCTCTTCGCGCACCCCGTCGGCGGCTCGCTCACCTACCTCAACGGCTACCAGGTCGGAGACCAGGTAAACTTCCGGATCATCCTCGATCCGGACTACGTCGCGCCGGAGCTCCTCGGTTACTACAACGTCCGGCGCGTGGAGATCTGGCGCAAGACCGCGGGCGGCGGCGCCGAGCTACTCGTGGGGCGCGACGCGCTGGACGGCGAGAAAGAATTCAATCTCGTCTGGACCGCCGACCGCGGCGGCGTCGCCAAGGACCAGATCTACGCGTTCGTCGAGCCGGTGTTCGGCGAGGGCTTCACGTTCAAGGTCGGACCGGTGCTCGGGTGGAGCAGCGTCAAGCAGTTCGGCGGTGACGCCGACCAGGTCGCGCGCGCATTCGCCATCGACTCCGAGGGCCAGGTACTGGTCACGGGCTACACCCGCAACTCCTTGTCCAGCGCGCCGTGGCTCGGCGGAGCCTCGGACGCGATCTGGCTCAAATACAACCCCATCGGCACGATCATCCGCGGCAACGGGCTCGGCAGCGCCGGTGACGACTCCGCCATGGACATGGTGCTCGCTCCCGACGGTTCCTTCTACGTCGCGGGCAGGACCTGGGGAGGCAACACCGCGGCGGGCGACCCGGCGTTCATCCACGCCTGGCTCATGAAAGTCAACGCCGAGGGCCAAGCGCAATGGACCAAACGCTGGGCGGTTCAGCGCAGCGTCGGAGTACCGATGGAGGAGGCCGGCGGCGTTGCCCTCGGGCCCAACGGCGAGATCTACGTCGTCAGTCTGGCGGGGTCTGCGTGGTACGGAAACATCTTCGAGGTGTCCTGCCCGGATTCACTGGGGAGCCAGGCGGACGACTGCGGGGACGTGGTGGTCTCGCACTACGACACGCACGGCAATCTGATCTGGCGAACGCTCGACGAGCGCAGAGGGATGCAGACCTCCGCGCGCATCGCGGTCGACTCGGGCGGCAACATCCTCGTGACTGCACAGACGTTCGGCAACATCGAGACCAACGAGATCCCGGGCAACGAGGACGAATCCGTCGCTCTCAGCGATCCGAAGCGCAATCGCTCGGCCATGGGCATCTGGACCTTCGACCCGGGCAGCGGGAGCGTGCTCCAGCGCACCTTCATCAAGATCCCCGAGCGGGATTTGAGCGTGAACGGTGTCAGCTACGACGCCGTCGGGAGCGCGTACGTCGTGGGCAGCACGGACGGCTCGTTCGACGGCACGAACCTCGGGGGCCAGGACGCCTTCGTGATGCAGCTCTCTCCGTTCGGCTCCGTGAACTGGACCAAGATGCTGGGCACGACGGGCAGCGATCGGGCGGGCACGGTGACCACGGCTCCGAACGGCGATATTCTGGTCGCAGGCGTCACGAACGGAGCTTTGTACGGCGCGCCCGCGGGCGCGCTCGACGCCTTCGCGCTGCGCCTGAGCTCTGCCGGCGGCGAAGTATGGACCACCCAGTTCGGCGGCCTCGGGAACGACATTCCGTACGACATCGGCTTCGACCGCTACGGCAACACGTTCGTGTGCGGCTCCACCGACGCCAAGCTGAGCAGCGAAATTCTCCAGGGCTTCGGCGGCAGGGACATCTTCGTGGCCAAGCTCGGGCCAGGCGCGACACCGCTCTTGCAGTAACCGCCGGTTCCCGGCGCCCGGCGCCGTTTCCGATCACTCCACCGCGACGACGCGATGCCTCGGAGGATCTTCGGGCAGCGTTGCGGGATCGGTCTCTCGCCAAGCCACGAACGTGCTGTCTCCGTGGCGAGCGCACTCCGCGAAGCGGCCTTCGTCGAGGCTCTCCTGCACCCTGGCGGGTTGGCTCCACGCGCCGCCCGCCCACACACGGCTCCAGACTCGAAGCGCTTCGCCGGCCGAGCTCTCGGAATAGAGCGCCAGCATGCGGCCCCCGCTGCCGCTACAGATGCGCGGAAAGCGCGTGTCGGTCGCGGTCGCAGCCGAGATGCGCGCGGCCGGCTCCCAACTCCCGCTCGCCGGCCTGCGTGCGGCGTAGACCTCGGTCGGAGGCGCTGCAAGGTTCGGCCTCCAGACCACCCAAGCGTCTCCGGCCGCGGAGAACACCGCCGAAGGCAGGGCGAGCCCGGCGCTGCTGTCGAGAGCGTGAAGCTGCCAGGTGCCGCCGGCAGGCTCGCGGAGCGCGGCGGTCATTTCGTACGTGAAGGTCTGAGCCGCAGGATCGCGAACGCGGCTCGCGACCACCAGCGCTCGGCCATTGACGTCAATCGCCGCGGTGACCTCGGCGGGCTCGGCGTCGAGCGCTGCGCCGAACACGACGGAGCCGCTCGACCAGACGCCGCCGCCGAGCGTAGCCGCGCAGATCGTGTGATTGTGAGAAACCCACGCGAGCACCGCGGACGTGGCGGGAGACGAGCCGATTCCCGCTTCATGGACGCCGCGCAAGCCGTCGGGGCTCAGGCTCGGGTTATCCGCGCAGGCAGCCGTCATCGGCAGCTCGCTCACGACCGAGGTTGTCCTCACCCACGCGTTGATTTCCGTGCCCGCCGCGTCGGTGGCCACGTAGTACGGACCGCCGCCCCCGACCTTGATGGCCTGACTCGACTGCTCCATCAACGCGAACACCATCGGCGTGGGATTGGCGGAGTCGGCGTCGGAGCTCGCGTAGCCCGCGGCGAAAGCGCTGATGCAGCCGCTCGATTGATAGAGCGTGTCCCTGAAGAGCGGGATCGGCTGAACCTGAGCGATGCGGTGGACCAAGCCGACGATACTCAGGCGATTGCCGCCGATCGTACAGGCGCCCGTCCCGTCGTCGTCCACGAACACGACGTACGCCGTCAGCCGGTTTCTACCGGAAACCACCAGCGGGCGGCCGCGAGCGGGTTCGGCGAGCGCGTTGATCGGAGCGAACGTGAAGGAGCGACCCCGGATCACGCCGCCGTCGTTCCACACCGCGAACTCACCGCCGGTGTCGGCCATCGCGCCCACCTGCGGCAAGTCGACGCCCTCGCCGAAGGGCGCAAGCTCGGTGGGCGAGTTCCAGGTTGGCGCAGCCGGCGGAAGCACGGTGAGCAGCGCTTCCGGGCTCGTCACGCTGCCGACGATGTTGCGCGCGGTGACCGAAAACCTTGCCCCGTCGTCGCCGACGAACGCCGGATCTACGGCAAACCCCGGCACGCGCGCGTTCGGGATGTTCACGCCGTTCCGGCGCCACTGGTAGTTGACGGGATCGCTTCCAGTCACGGTGGCGTAAAACTGTGCCCGATCACCGGCGCGGACCTCTAGAGCCGCGGGCGCGTTCGTGATCACGGGTGGAGCCAGACTCGACGCACCCTGAACGACACCGACGGTGAGCGCGCCTGGCGTGCATTCCCAGCGCGTCGGGTGATACTCGAAGTCGTTGCCGTTCGCGACGTAGTCGTGCCAGGTCACGTCGCCCTCGCACTCGGTGACACCCGCCGAAGGATCGGCCGTGAGGGAAAGTCGCCCGGCGCCGCCGCTCGCGCGCAGCGCCAGCGCCTGCTCGCGGAGCCGAACGGAGACGGACGCTCCCGGAACGAAGCCTGCTCCCGACCAGGCCACGCGATACGCAGCACCCGCCACGACGGCATAGTCCCCCGAGAGCCCGGGGATGGCCGAAACGTGCGTGAACGTGAAGCGCGTCTCACCCAGCAACGCACCCGGCGGGATCGTCAGCACGATGTTCCCGTCCGCATCCCCGACTGAGCCGCCCTCCACTCCCGCCGTGTCGGATGGCGCGACTGAACCCTCGCCACCCCCGCCCGCCGCTCCTCCGGAAGGCGAATCGCCCCCGCCCTCGCCCGCGGAGGACTCGGTACCGCCGGACGAAACGCCTGCCTCGCCGGCTGCACCGCCTTCGCCCGCGGCGGCTCGGCTCCCCCCGCTCGCAGGGTCCTCGACGCCCGCTGCACCGGCGTCGTCCGAAGGGGACCCTGCCCTGCCCGACTGCCCACCCCGCCCTGCGCCGCCTCTGCCCGAGCTCGCCCCACCACTTCCACCATCTCCACCACCCGGGGCAGGAGCCGCGGAGCCGCCGTCACCGCAAGCGGCCAGCGCCATCGCCAGCGGGACCCCGAGCGCCACGGACGAGCGTAGTACCCGCATCGACACCCGATACCACCCTCCGCCTCCCCCCTCCATGGTCAGTTTTCTCGCCCCCTCCTGCCCCGCCCTACCCCTTCTTCGGCCGCGGCAAGTTGAACTCCTCGATCCGATTGATCAAGGTCCGCCGCGAAATCCCGAGCGTCCTCGCGGCGCGCGTCTGATTCCCTCCGCACGCGTCCAGGGCGCGCATGATGCGCGTGCGCTCGGCCTCGCGTCCCGCCGCGTCGCTGGGCATGCTCTGCATCGGCTTGAACACCGCGGTCTCCGCGTCGAACTCCGCGTCGAGCGGCTCCTCCCCGGCGGGTTCGCTCTCCTCGAGCAGCACGTGCTCCGGCTCGAGCGTCTTGTTCGCGAGCAGCGTGGCCCGCTCCATCACGTTCCGGAGCTCGCGCACGTTGCCGGGCCAGTCGTGGGCCACCAGCCGCCCGAGCGCTCCGACGCTGAGCTCCGGTTCGTGCTGTCCGGCGCGCGAGCAGAAATGACGCAGAAAATGCCGGGCGAGCGGCTCGATCTCCGCGCGGCGCTGGCGGAGGGGCGGAATGCGAATCACGAGACCGCTGATGCGGTAGTAAAGGTCGCTGCGAAACTGACCCGCCTGCACGCGCTGCGCGAGATCGCGGTTCGTGGCGGTCACGAAGCGCACGTCGATGCGCCGCGGCTTGGTCGCGCCGACGCGGATCACCGCGCGCTCCTCGAGCACCCGCAAGAGCTTCGCCTGCGTGCCCTGCGAAAGCTCGCCGACCTCGTCCAGAAATACCGTACCGCTCTCGGTCGACTCGAGCAGGCCGGCCTTGGCGATGTGCGCGCCCGTGAACGCGCCGCGTTCGTGACCGAAGAGCTCGCTCTCGAGCAACGTGTCGGTGAGCGCCGCGCAGTTGAGCTTCAGGAACGGACGCGAGGCACGGGTCGACCAGCGGTGCACCGTCTCCGCCATCACTTCCTTGCCGACGCCGGTCTCGCCGAGGAGCAGCACCGAGATGTCCGTCGCCGCCGCGCGCTTCAAGAGCTCGTAGGCGCGGCGCATCTCCGGGTCGACCAGGATGGGCGCGCCCGACCCCTCGGGCGTCGTGGCCTCCTTCGAGCCCTTGCGCTGCAATACCAGCACGACCTGACCGACGCGCAGCACGTCACCGGGATTCAGGCGCGAGCGCTGCTCCGGCTCGAGCCGTTGGTTCGGCCCGCCGGTCGTCGGTTCCTCCCCGCCGACGAGCTGCGCCGCGGCACGGATCAACGTGGTGCCGTTGGCGCTGCCGAGGTCCTCCACTTCCACACCGGACCCGACATGTAGGCGGGCGTGGTGGCGCGAGACCGAAGCGTCCTCGATGCGGATGGCGTTGTCGGCGCTGCGGCCGATCCCGAGCGTGCTCCCGGGTACGAGCTCGAAGGTTCGCGACTCCTGCCGTACATAGATCACGACCTCGAACTCGGCTGCCGTCAGCGGCCGATTCGTCGTTACGCCCGACATGCGCCTATCACCTGCGACATTCCATCACACGGCCGGAAGACGGCTTCGTACCACGGACCGGCCGGCTCTGGCAGCGTGCGAATTTGCGCGGTCCCGAGCCACCCACATGGTGAGAGCAATCGGGCCGTGACGGATAGAGTTCCATCGGTGCTTGCGCTATCGTGAAGGGTATCATGGGCGAGCGAGGAGCGAACGCGAACACGCCTTCTCCCGGCCTATCGGGAGGCGCGCCCGCCAGCGCGGGTCGCGCGTCCTCGTCCCTGACCCCGTCCGTCACCGATTCGCCTCCCGGTTCCCAACTGCCGGGAGTGGGCATTTTGCCCGGGCGCCGCATCGGCCGCTACAAGCTCCTCTTTCCGATCGGCGTGGGCGGCATGGCGCAGGTCTGGGCCGCGCGGCCCGAAAACGCGGCGCTCGCGCGCACCGTGGCGATCAAGCTCGTGCTGCCTGACTACGGGGCGGACCCGGAATACGAGCGCATGTTCGTGGACGAAGCGATGGTCGCCTCGTCGATCCACCACCCGAACGTGTGCGAAACGCTCGAGCTCGGCCGCGACGGCGAGCTGCTCTTCATGGTGCTCGAGTGGGTCGCCGGCGAATCGCTGAGCGGCCTCTTGCAGCGCGGCCCGGGCGAGCTCAAGCCGCTACCCGACGTCATCGCCGCGCGCATCATCGCCGACGGCTGCGCCGGCCTGCACGCCGCTCACGAAGCGCTCGGACCCGACGGACAACCGCTCGGTATCGTGCATCGCGACGTCTCGCCGCCGAACATTCTCATCTCCACGCACGGTCACGTGAAGGTCAGCGACTTCGGGATCGCGAAGGCGCGCTACCAGCTGCACGCGAAGACGCGCACCGGCGAGATCAAGGGCAAGTTCGCGTACATCCCTCCGGAGCAGATCCTCGGACGCGGGGTCGATCGGCGCGCGGACGTGTACGCGATGGGCTGCGTGCTCTACTGCGCAACGCTCGGCCTGCGACCCTTCGGCAGCGGTGCCAGCGCGCTCGGCAAGATCGTGCAGAGCAAGTACATGCTGCCGAGCGCGATGCGCAAAGGCTATCCGGAGGGGCTCGAGCAGATCATCGTGCGCGCGATCGCTTCCGACCCGGCGAAGCGCTTTCAGACTGCGGACGAGGTCCGCAACGCGCTCGAAGAGTGGCTCATGTCGCGTTCGGAGCTGGTCATGGAGAGCGACGTGGCCAAGATCGTGAACGAGCGTCTGAGCCCCGAGCGCCGCACGGTGATCGAAGCCGCCAAGAACACGGGGCGCGGACTGCCCGAAGCGCTCGCCTACCGGCTCCTGTCGCGGAAAGACAAGACCGTGACGCCGACCGCGGACAGCAACGTTTTCTCGAGCCCCGAAGTGCCGCGCGTGAAGCTCGGCTCGAAGCGCGCGTCCGCGCCCGTCGTCCCGCCGCCGGAGCTCGATCCGGACGCGACCCCCACCTGGCGCCCTCCGGTGAAATCGGAGGAGACGTCGTCGCCGCATTCGTCCCACGCGCCTCACTCGCACTCCTCGCCCTCGCACGCCGCGCCGTCGTCGCCCGCGAGCTTCGACCACGACGAGGCCGACAGCACGGTGCGGGACCGCGTGGGTCGTGTGCTGTTTTCGAGCCGTCCCCCTGCCAAGCGTCGCTGAGCGCCCCCAAAAACCCGGAGGAAACACCCTGGAAGCAAAGCTTCCGGCGACGCCGCCCGGCCTCGAGTATCCTCGTGGGTGACATGGCCCGAGCCGGACGTCGCAGAGTCGGCGAATGCGTCGCCCTCGTATGGCTCGGTCTCGCCGTGAGCTGTGGTCGCAGCGGACTCTACGGCTACGAGAGCGACGCCGGCGATTCGTTCGACGGCGGTGACGGCCCGGACGGCGCGGGTGGAAGCCGCTCGGGGCGCGGCGGTCGCAACGGCGCCGGAACCGGCGGCGACACCTCGGCGACCGGCGGCAGCGCCACGGCGGGCAGCGGCGCGAACCCTGGCGCCGGCGGCACTCCGTCGCCCGCGGGCGGGATGCCCGGAACGGGTGGGACCAGCATCGCGGGCGTCGGAGGCGATCTGACGACCGGCGGAACATCGAGCGCCGGTTCCGCCGCGGGTGGAATGGATGCCGGGGGCTCGAGTGGATCCGGGGCTTCGGGCGGTGTCGCCGGGGACGGGGGCAACGCGGGCAATCCTCAAGCGGGCAAGGCGGGCCAAGCCGGCATGCCGAACACGCCGGGTGTGCGCTGCGGCGGAGTGGTCTGCGACGTGAGCGAGGATTGTTGCGTGGGGCTCACGACAACGGAGTGCGTGCCCGCCGGAAGCGCATGCAACGGCGCGGTCCTGTTCTGCTCGGATCCGAGCGACTGCGATGCGGGCGGCTTTTGTTGCCTGACGATGGGCATGGGCATGGCCACGGCCCAATGCTCGGATTCGTGCAGCAACGCGAACCCCGGTAACGGGCGCCTGAACCTGCGTCTCTGCGCCAGCGACGACGACTGCACCAGCAACCGCGAGTGCCGCATGACGTTCATCGGCGTGAACGCTTGCATGCGGCGCCTCTGACCGTAACGGTCTGCCGTGACCGATCTCGAGCAGCTCGCGGCGCGCCTTCTGGTCGTCGGGTTCCCGGGGCCTGGGCCCGACGACGAGATCGAGCGCCTGATCGACCGCGGCATCCTCGGCGTGGTGCTGTTCTCGCGCAACGTCGGTACGCCGCGCGACGTGCTCGAGCTCACGACGCGCTTGAAGCGGCGCGCCGCCCGTCCGTTTCTGGTTTCGATCGATCAGGAAGGCGGCAAGGTCGCGCGCCTGCGCAACGGCTTCACGCCGCTGCCGGCGTTCCGCGCGCTCGGGGAGACGCGCGACGCGGAGCTCGCGCGCGAGCTCGGCGCCGTGATCGGCCGTGAGCTCGCGGCCGTCGGCATCGACTGGAACTACGCGCCCGTCCTCGACGTCGATACGAACCCGGACAATCCGGTGATCGGTGAGCGCTCGCTCGCGCGGGAGCCGGAGCTCGTGGCCCGGCTCGGCGTCGCGTTCGCCGAGGGACTCGGCGCGAGCGGCGTCGCCGCCTGCGCGAAGCACTTCCCCGGTCACGGCGACACGCGGCAGGACTCCCATTTCGCGCTGCCGCGCCTGCCGCATTCGACCGAGCGGCGGCGCGAGGTCGAGCTCGTCCCGTTCGTGGCCGCGGTCGGGGCGGGGATCCCGTCGATCATGACCGCACACATCGTGTTCGAGGCGCTCGAACCCGACCTGCCGGCGACCATGAGCCGCCACGTGGTGGGCGAGCTCTTGCGGGGCCGG
>DASXWF010000080.1:0-14530 GCA_036503835.1 Polyangiaceae bacterium
CGCGTCGAGCAGCATTATCCCTCCGCGCCGAACAATGCCGTGCTCGGCGCCGAGCGCGCGCACCCGTTCCTCGCCGAGTTGCTCGCCCGCATGAGCGCCCTGCCGAAGGCCGAACGAAGCGTCCGCTACGCGCTCGGCACGCACCTCCTGCAAACGGCGGTGCGAGAGTGGTCTCGCCCCGGTCTCACCGTCCTGCCTCCCGCTGCGTTCTTCCCGCTCGGTCCGGAAATCAGCGAGCACTATTTCCGGATCCGCCCGCGCCTCTCGCTCGAGGACGCGATCGGTCCCGGCACGCTCGTCGCGCACTGGTACGCCTCGGTGCGCACCGAGCGCCACGTCGCGCGCCTCGACCCCGACTTCGTCCGCGCACATGCCGGCCGGCAGATCTTTTCGACCCTGGCGCTGCCGGTCGTCGAAGCGCTCTGCGCCCCTTCGGCGCCGGGGCGGTAGGTTGGCGGTTCAGAGTGCTCTGGGTCCGCACCCGGTGATGTCAACGGCGCCGGAGCTGGAATCAGACCCGGCTTTCGAGCCGTTCGCTGATGATCGCGCGCAGCTCTTCCGGGGAGAAGGGCTTCTCGATGCGCACGTTCGGGATCTGGTCGAGGAATTCGCGCGTCTGGGTCGCGAACACGCCGCCCGTCAGAAACACGATCTTCTCGGCTTCGCTCGGCAGGATGCGCTCGAGCTCCTGATAAAAATCCACGCCCGTCATGTTCGGCATCATCACGTCGCACAGGATCACGTCGAAGCACTGGCCGCTCCGCACGAGAGCGAGGGCTTCCTCGGTGATGTTGAGCGTGACCACGTCGTGTTCGCCGCTCAGCGTGCGGCGGACGGCCATCGCGACCATGGGCTCGTCGTCGATCACGAGCACCCGCCCGCGGCGGGAGGGAATCGGGTTCGAGGTGCGCGAGCTCGAAGGGACTCGCGTCGGCCGTTCGGACGCCGGCAGGATCACCGAGAACGTGGAGCCGATGCCTTCGCGGCTCGTCACGCGGATCTCGCCCTCCAGATCCTCGACGATGCGCCGGCAGATCGGCAGCCCGAGCCCGGTCCCGACGCCCGCGGGTTTGGTGCTGAAGAAGGGCGTGAAGATGTGCTTCAACACCTCCGGCTGCATGCCGGTGCCGGTGTCCGCAATCTCCACGATCACCCGGTCGTTCTCCCAGCGAGTGGACAGGCGGATCTCGTTGGTTTCGGCGCGGCCCGCGGGGATGGCGTGCGCCGCGTTCACGACCAGGTTCAGAAACACCTGACCGAGGCGCGCTTCGTTCGCCTCGACCGTCGGCACCTCGTCGTAAGTCTTGATCAGTCGCGCGCGATGCCGGATCTCGTTCCAGGCCATGCGCAGCGTGGACTCGAGCACCTCGCGCACGTCGACCGGGCCGCGGCGATCCTCTTCGGCCCGCGAGAACAGCTTGAGATCGCGGACGATCAAGCGCACGCGCTCGGCGGCCTCCCGCGCGTCCTTGAGCTCCTCCATCAGGTCCGAGGCCTCTTGCGGCAAGCCGAGGTCGCGCACGTCGTTGATGGCGAGCTCGAGATTGGCGATCACGGCCGCGAGCGGGTTGTTGATCTCGTGCGCCACCCCGGCCGCCAGCGTGCCGACCGAGGCCATGCGATCGGTGGCGACGAGGTGCGCCTCGGTCTGGCGACTTTCCGTCGTGTCGCGCACCGTCAGGATGGCGCCCTTCACGGCGCCGTTGTCCTTCAGCGCCCCGATCCGGCACGAGTACCAGGAGACTTCGTCCGAGTTGCCCGCCGCCATGACATCGACCGTCACGGCGTCGTCACCGCGCAGTGCGTTTTCGAACGCGGAGCTGGCCAGGGCGTGGTGGCGCGGGGCCACGAAGTCGAGCCAGGAGCGCCCGACGACATCGCCTTCGGGCGCGCCGGGAGGCGGGCGGCTCGCGAAGCGCACGATGCCGGTCTGGTCCACGCTCAATACCGGGTCGGGCGCGTTCTCGAGCAGCGTGCGAGCTTCGGCGTCCACGAGCTCTCGTTCGTGCCGGAGGGATTCGCGAAGTTTCGATTCCGACGCCGGAAGGCGCTTGCGCTGCCTCTCGACCTCGTCCGTGTTCGCCTGCTCGTGCCCCGAGCGGACGGGCATTGGTTGATACGCAGGATAAGCGCTCCCAGACGCAGATGACAAGCAACCGTCGGACCTCTGGGACGCTCCTCCCCGGCCACCCGGTCACGACGGCGGGGGCCTTGGTCCTTTTCGGGCAGGAGGCTGGTCGGATCCGGCCGAACCGTGGCCGGGATCCGGTCGGATGGGCCCAATAATCGGGGAGTGCGATCGACTGCAATTGGCACGAGGGTTGCTGCGGTGCGCGGGCCTTGCCGCTTACGACGCCATCGTCCCCGGACGCAGCCCAGGGGCCGGTCGCAGCCGCCGCTCCGAGCGCGCCGCTCCCGACCCGCGAGCCGTGGGGCGTCGTCCTGCGACTGTTACTCCTGGCGGGTGCGGCCGGTGCGGTGCTTCAGACGCTCTCGTTCGCGCTCGTCGTGGCCGAGCACAGCGCGGCGGTCGGGGTGCTCGCGCTCTTCGGCACGGCGCTCTCGAGCTTCACGCTGCTCGGTCTTGTCGTCTGGATCGCGAGCCGTTCACCCTCTCGCTCCGCGGCACGCGCGCCATCCGAGTCCCGCGCGCCGGCCGAGGTTCCTGTTGCAAGTGCTCCTGTCGTGCCCGCCGCAGTGGACGAAGAGCCCGTCGCGGCGCCGGCGGAAGCTCCTGCCTCGCCGCCGGGGTCCGGCGAACCCGCCGCCGCCGGGGAGCGCGGCCCGTCGCTGGAAGCCATCGCTCACGACATCAACGATCTGATGACGGTCGTCGTCGCCCAGGCCGAGCTCTTGCGCGAGCGGCACGCAGGCAGGAACACGGACGAGCTCGAGCCGATTCTCGACGCGGCCCACCGCCTCTCGGGCGTGGCGCGAAAGCTCGTCGCCTTCGCCGAGCGGCAGCGGCAGGAGGCCCCGGCCACGCCCCGCGGCGGCGTCGTCGGTCCCGGCATCGCGCGCGCTCGGAGTCGTCCCGCGCCGGCGCGCGACTCGAGCCCCTCGATTCTGGACGCCGTCGAGGCGGTGCGTGACGAGTCCGTGGTGCGGGAAAGCTCGCCGGCCATCTCGGTGCGCCGCCGGGTCAGCGAGGCGCGCCGCCTCGTGCTCTTGGTCGAGGACGAGCACGTACTGCTCCGGGCCACGCGGCGCATGCTCGAGCAACGGGACTATCGGGTCATCACCGCTTCCACGGGCGCGGAGGCGCTCGAGGTCGCGCGCCAGAACCGGGGGCTCGAGGCGCTGATCACCGACCTTTCCCTACCTGGCATGAACGGGATGGAACTGGCCCGCCGCCTGCGCCTGTCGCTGCCGGGACTGCCGGTGCTCTTCATGTCGGGCTACGATGCCTCGATCACGGGCCTCGACCTCCAGGATGGGGGCAGAGCCACCTTCTTACAGAAGCCCTTCACTTTGAAAGAGCTCGCCGAGCACCTGGAGGAGCTCTTCGGGCCGGCCGACCGCGGACGGATGGCGCAGCCGGGGTGACGAAGCCCGGCTGGTGCCTTGCGCAGCCGGGGTGACGGGGCGGGGAAGGCTTGTCTATACTCGCGCCGCCCCCACGGGGGGCGTGGAGCGAGGATTCATCCGTCATGAAACGACTCTTTCGGGCATTACCGCTGTTCAGCGTGGCGCTCACCGCTTGTGGTGGTGCCGCAGTTCCGCAGGAGGCGCTCACCGCGGCCAAGGCGTCCGTGCAGGGCGCCGAGGTTGCCGGCGCCGCGTCGGAACCGAAGGCGGCGCTGCACCTCAAGTTGGCCAAGGAACAAATCACCAAGGCCGAAGCACTGATTGAGGACGGCGACAACGAAGAAGCTGCAGTGCAAGTCGATCGCGCGCAGGCCGACGCCGATCTTTCCATGTCACTCGCCAAAGAGGCCAAGGCCAAGCTCGAAGCTTCCGAAACCAAGGAGCAACTCGAGCGTTTGAAGAAGAACGTTCAGTGAGCGTGGGGCTCGCGAAACGTCATCGATACAGGAGTGGAACGTAATGGATCATCGTTCTCTACGCCGACAGAATTTCGTGTGCGGATGCGTCGCGGCGCTGCTCTTCGCGTGTGGCACCACGCCGCCGCCGGTGGAGCTGCTCGACGCGAGGAAGGCCTACGAAAAGGCCTCGAAGAGCCCCGCCGCGCAGCTCGCCCCCGCTCAGCTCGACACGGCCAAACAGTCGCTCGCCAAGGCCGAGGCCTCGTTCGAGGACGAGGGCGACGAGCCCATCACCAAAGACCTTTCGTACATCGCGATCCGGCGGGCCGAGGTTGCCGAGGCCGAGGCGGGTCGCGAGCAAGCCGAGCGCTCGCGCGCGAAGACCGACAAGGACTTCCGTGAGACCGAGCTCAATGCGGCCGAGGGTCACAAGCAGACCAAGGCGCAGCTCGAGCAGGAGCGCAAGGCGCGCATGGCGGCCGAGAAGCAGGCGGCCGCCGCGATGGCGAGCCTGAACGAAATCGCCAAGGTGAAGGAAGAGTCGCGCGGCATGGTGATCACGCTGTCCGGCTCGGTGCTGTTCGCGACGGGCAAGAGCGAGCTTTTGCCGATCGCTCAGCAGAAAATCGCCGATGTCGCCAAGGCGCTCAAGGATCAGGGCTTCAAGAGCATCCTGGTCGAGGGCCACACCGATGCCCAGGGCAGCGCCGACAAGAACCAGGTCTTGAGCCTGCAGCGCGCGGAGTCGGTGCGCGCGTATCTCGTGCGCGAGGGGATCCCCTCCGACAAGGTTCGCGCCGACGGTCTCGGTTCGAGCCGGCCGGTCGCGGACAACTCGACGGCCGAGGGCCGGGCGAACAACCGCCGCGTCGAAATCGTCGTCGAACCCTTCAAGTGAGTCGAGCGGGGCAAACCGCCCCGCTCAGGCATCGATCAGCGCAAGGCGGGCGTCCTCGGGGCGGGCCGCGGCGATGAGCCGCGCCTGCTCGAGGCCGTCCGCGTCCTGGAGGCTGCCGATCAGCGCAAAGCTCCGCTGCTTGCGCGCGACGAGCTCGCGGTAGCGCTCGAGCGGGGAGCCCGTGAGGGCGTGGCCGCGGACAGCGAGCGCGAACAGACGCCGGTACGAGGCGGCACTGAAGCGGAGCGCCAGCTGATCGAGGATCAGGTGGGGCATGCCGGCTCCCACGATCCGGTGGAGCATTGCGTTCACGAGGTTCATCGCGAGCGACTGGTTCGCTGCGCGGAACGGGTGCAGGCGCACGAACTTCTGGTGGAAGTCGGCGAGCGCGGCGATGGCGGGGGCGGGCGTGGTCTGATCGAGGACTGCCCGCAAGCTGTCGATCAGGCTGCGAACGTGGGGCTCGCCGAACGGACGCGGGGGGCAAAACCAGGGCGCCGCTGCGGGGTCGTGCTCGGCGCGCGCGGTGACGACGCGGCCCCAGGCGAGGCCCGCCTCGTCGCGGTGGTCGCGGCGGGGCGCGAGGGCTTCCGGATCGCCCGCGTGCTCCGCGAGCAGCGCGGCGTAGTGTTCGCCGCCGAGGAGCACGGCGTTGACACGCGGGCCCGAGAGGAACTTCACGCCGCCGTCGCTTTCGGCGAGGCGCGTTTCGGCCTGCCAGAGCCGTCCGGGGTGCACGCCCTTGCCTGCGATCGGGCTCGCCGGTCGATAGAAGGAGCCTCCGCTCGCGCCGAGCAGCGCGATCGCGTGGAGCCGCTCGAGCTCCTCGAGCGCGGCGATCGGATTTTCGAGCCTGGTTTCGAGCTCGGGCAGTCGCCGGCGCACGTCGACCATGTTCGACCAGTAGTTGCGGTCGAGCTCGTAGGGCACGCCCGGAAAGCGAACGAGCTCCGAGCTCGGGACCTCGGCTTCGAGCTCGGCGACGGCCGCGGGCGCGAACAGCACGACGCCGAAGGCGACGCGGAGTAGGCGCGCGCGCTCCTCCACGGCGAGAGCGGCTTCCGCCACGGCGGCTTTCAGCGTTCGTTCGCCGTCGCAGAGCGCGAGAAATTTCGCGAGCGCCGGCGCACGAGCGCCCGGCACGTCGACGATCACGCTGCGACCGGGCAGGCGCAGCCGCGCACCGCCGGCGCTGGGTTCGCACACGAGCCCGGGCGCGCAGGCCAGGCGATCGCCGTCGCGCGCTTCGAACCGCACGTGCGCCTCGCTGAACAAGTAGCCGCCCTCGGGCGGCGGGCGCTGGGCGAGCCAGCGTTCGTATTCGGCGCTGCCGGGCGGCTCGATTCCCGGCGGAAGCGGCGGGCTCGCGGGTTCAGCCAAGCGCCTCGTTCACGCCTTCGAGCGAGTTTGGCACGGGTCCGAGCTCCTTCGGCCAATCACCCGGAGCGTGGGGATAGTCGAGGGGCGAGAGCTCCGCTTCGATGGCGGCGAAGCGGTCGAGCAGCACGCTCGAGCTCGGATCGAGCCTGCGCACGACGACGAGGCCCGAAGGAGGCGTGAGGATCGTGCGAATCCGGAGATCGGGACGGTGGCGAGCCAGCGCGATCGCGGCTTTCCAGGTGTCGCCGACCCAAAAGCGCGTGCGGCGTTCGCGTTCGGCGGTGACGCGGGCGAGCGGTACGCAATCGTGGAGCACGATCGTGGAACCGGGCGCGCACCAGCGCTCGACGTGGGCAAAGTCGCGTAGCGCGAACTCGAACAGGTGCATGCCGTCGATGAAGGCGAGCTCGACGGCGCGAGCGCCGAAGAGGCTTTCGCGGGTGCGGCTCGCGAAGAACGTGTCGCTCGTCTCGCGCACGACGCGCGCCCCGGCCGGCAGCGCGGCCTCCAGCGCAAAATCCGCGGGGTCGACGCCGACCGCGATCTCCGCGCTCGTGGCGAGCGCGAGGGTGCCGCCTTTCTCGACGCCGATTTCGAGGTAGGTGCGCGGCGCGAGCGCGCGATGGATCGCCTTCAGGATCTCCCGGTAGGGGGGGCCCGGCATCAAGAGCGAGGCGAGGGCGGGCTGGGCGCCCGGATAGTCCGGATAGCGCTCGATGAGCGTGCCGAGTGCGGCGCACGCGCCGGGTTCGTCTCCGCTGCGCGCGCGCATTTCGCCGAGAACGGAAAGCACGTTGAGGTCGTCGGGGCGCGTTTCTGCGAGACGCGCCACCGCACCGAGCGCGGCCTCGCGCTCGCCGCCCACGAAGCGGGCGACGGCCTCGCACAGCGCGAGGGCGGGGTCCGCGGGGAGGCGCGCGGCGAAGGTCTCGTAGAGCGCGAGCGCGTGGTCGTATGCGCCGCGCTCCAGACACTGTCGCATCAAGAACACGAGCTCCGCGGCGCTCGCCCCCCGGAAAGCCCGGTCCATCTCGGGGGCGCTCGGGACGAACGAGTTCGGCCGGGACGGCATGCAGGCGAGGGAGTGTAGCCCAGAGCGAGTAGTGCTAGACCCGCGGCCCGAGACTCCATGCAAAGCTTCTTCGGCGGCCCTGCTCTCACCCCGTTTCGGCTGGAGAAGCTCCGGAGGACCCTCTCCGCCCAGGTGCCGGCGCTCACCGCCCTTCACGCCGAGCTCTGGTACTTCGTGGATGCGCCGGGCGGGCTCGACCGGGCCTTGACCGAGCGGCTTCGCGAGTTGCTCCCGCTCGCCGAGGGCGAGGCTTCGAGCTCGGGAAGCCCGCTGCTCGTCGTGCCGCGCGTCGGGACGCTCTCGCCGTGGGCCTCGAAGGCGACGGACATCGCGCGCTCGTGCGGCATTGCGGGCGTGGAACGCGTGGAGCGCGGCACGCTCTACCGGCTCGAAGGCTCACTTTCGTCCGCCGACCTCGGCGTCATCGCGCCGCTCCTCCACGACCGCATGACCGAGACCGTGCTCGAGCAGGTGGCCGACGCAGCGCGGCTTTTCCAGCGCTCCGCGCCGCGCCCGCTCGCGCGCGTGGGCCTGAGCGCCGGCGGTCGTGAGGCGCTCGTGCGCGCCAACCGCGAGCTCGGTCTGGCGCTCGACGCGGACGAGATCGACTACCTCGTGGCGAGCTTTCGCGAGCTCGGGCGCGATCCGACCGACGTCGAGCTCATGATGTTCGCCCAGGCGAACAGTGAGCACTGCCGCCACAAGATCTTCAAGGCGGACTTCGTCATCGACGGTAAGCCGGAAGAGCGCTCGCTGTTTCGCATGATCCAGAACACGCACGAGCGCTCGCCCGAAGGCACGCTCTCCGCCTACAAGGACAATGCCGCCGTCGTGGCCGGCTCGCCCGCGCGCCGCTTCCTTCCGAACCCGGCGACCGGCGCGTACGAGGGGACGGTCGAGGACACGGCGTACGTCATCAAGTGCGAGACGCACAACCACCCGACCGCCATCTCGCCGCGGCCGGGCGCTTCCACGGGCGCCGGCGGCGAGATTCGCGACGAAGGCGCCACGGGGCAGGGCGCGAAGCCGAAGGCGGGCGTCACGGGCTTCACGGTCTCGCACCTGCGGATTCCCGGGTGGATCCGGCCGTGGGAAACGGACGGCATCGGGAAGCCGGACCGCATCGTGTCTGCGCTCGACATCATGATCGACGGCCCGCTCGGCGCCGCCGCCTTCAACAACGAGTTCGGCCGCCCCGCCGTGCTCGGCTACTTCCGCACGTTCGAGCAGCCGGTCGAGACCGCGAGCGGGCGACAGTGGCGCGGGTATCACAAGCCGATCATGCTCGCGGGCGGCGTCGGCAACGTGCGACCGGGGCATACCCAGAAGCGCATCGCACGGCCGGGTGCGGCGATCATCGTGCTCGGCGGGCCCGGGCTCTTGATCGGGCTCGGCGGCGGCGCGGCGTCGTCGATGGCGACCGGCGCGAGCAGCGCCGACCTCGATTTCGCGAGCGTGCAACGCGACAACCCGGAAATGCAGCGGCGCTGCCAGGAGGTCATCGATCGCTGCAACGCGCTCGGTGACGCCACGCCCGTCGTCTCGATCCATGACGTGGGCGCGGGCGGCTTGTCGAACGCCATTCCGGAGCTGCTCCACGACTCGGGCGTCGGCGGGCGCATCGAGCTGCGCGAGATTCCGAACGCCGAGCCCGGCATGAGCCCGCTCGAAATCTGGTGCAACGAAGCGCAGGAGCGTTACGTGCTCGCGGTCGCGCCCGACCGGCTGGACGCGTTCCGAGCCTTGTGCGAGCGCGAGCGCTGTCCGTTCGCCGTGGTGGGCGAGGCGACCTCCGACGGACGGCTGGTGGTGACGGATCGCTTGCTCGGCGACCGGCCCATCGACTTGCCGCTCGCCGTTCTGTTCGGCAACGCGCCGAAGCTCACTCGCCGCGCCGAGCGCCAGAAGGTGAGCGCAGCGCCGTTCGATCAGCGCGGGATCGAGCTCGCCGAGGCGGCCCTGCGCGTGCTCTCCTTTCCGAGCGTCGCCGCCAAGGATTTCCTGGTCACGATCGGAGATCGCACGGTTTCGGGCCTGATCGCGCGAGATCCCATGGTCGGGCGCTTTCAGGTTCCGGTCGCCGACGCCGCGGTCACGCTCGTCGACTACGAGGGCTACGCGGGCGAGGCGCTCGCGATCGGAGAGCGCAGCCCGGTCGCCGTGCTCGACGCGGCCGCTTCGGCGCGGCTCGCGGTCGCCGAGGCGCTCACGAACCTCGTCTCGGCGCCCGTCGCCGCCCTCCGCGACGTGAAGCTTTCGGCGAACTGGATGGCCGCGGCCGGCCCGGGCGAGGACGCCGACCTCTACGAGGCCGTGCGAGCCGTGGGCATGGAGCTCTGCCCGGCGCTCGGCGTGTCGATTCCGGTCGGCAAGGACTCGCTCAGCATGCGCGTCGTCTGGGACGAGGGGCGGCGCTCGGTGTCGTCGCCGGTCTCCCTGGTCGTCACGGCCTTCGCGAAGGTGAGCGACGCGCGCCGGGCGCTGACGCCCGAGCTCGCGCTCGATCAGGGCGATACCGAGCTCTTGCTGATCGATCTCGGCGGCGGCCGCTGCCGGCTCGGCGCCTCGGCGCTCGCGCAGGTGTACGGCGGGCTCGCCGGCGAGCCTCCCGACGTCGACGACCCCGCCCTCGTGCGCGCGCTCTTCGAAGGCGTGTGCGCGCTGCGCGAGCAGGAGCTCGTGCTCGCGTACCACGACCGCTCGGACGGCGGGCTCTTCGCTTGCCTGTGCGAGATGGCCTTCGCGAGCGGCGTGGGGATCGACGCGCGGCTCGACGCGGCGGGCGAGCCGCTCGCGCAGCTCTTCAACGAGGAGCTCGGCGCGGTGCTGCAGGTGAAGAGCGGCGACGCCGAGCGCGTGTTCGCCGAGCTCGAGCGGCGCGGCCTCGCCCGCGGGCGGCACGTTTCGCGGGTCGGCGCTCCCCGCTCCGACGGACGTCTCGTGGTAACGCACGGAGGACGCGAGGTGTTCGCGGCGGACAGCGGCGCGTTGCGCCGCGCCTGGTCGGAGACGAGCCATCGCATTCAGGCACTGCGCGACAACTCGGAGTGCGCGCGCGAGGAGTTCGAGTCCTTGACCGACCCCGCTCGCGCGCTCGCGCCGCGGCTCGGCTTCGATCCGGCGGACGACCCCGCGCGGCCCTACGTCTCGAGCAGCCGCGAGCGGCCGCGCGTCGCGATCCTGCGCGAGCAAGGCGTGAACGGTCAGGTGGAAATGGCGGCGGCCTTCACGCAAGCCGGGTTCCTGGCGCTGGACGTGCACATGAGCGACCTGCTCGGCGGTCGCGTCGACCTCGCGACCTTCCGCGGCCTCGCGGCCTGCGGCGGCTTCTCCTACGGTGACGTACTCGGCGCGGGGCAGGGCTGGGCGAAATCGATCCTCCTGCACGCGGGCGCTCGCGAAGCGCTCGCGCGTTTCTTCGCGCGCAGCGACACGTTCGCGCTCGGCGTGTGCAACGGCTGCCAGGCGCTCTCCGGTCTGAAGGCGCTGATCCCCGGCAGCGAGCACTGGCCGGCTTTCCGTCGCAACCTCTCCGAGCAGTTCGAGGCACGGCTCGCGCAGGTCGTGGTCGAAAGGTCTCCGTCGATCTTCTTCACGGGCATGGAGGGCTCGATCCTGCCGATCCCGGTCGCTCACGGCGAAGGACGCGCGGAATTCGCGGCGGGCGCGCTCGAGGCTTGCGGCGCGGAGGGGCTCGTCGCGTTGCGCTTCGTGGACGGCGCAGGGCGCACCGCCGAGCGTTATCCGCAGAATCCGAACGGCTCGCCGCAGGGCATCACGGGCCTCACGACGCGTGACGGCCGCGTCACGATCTTGATGCCGCACCCCGAACGCGGCTTCCGCAGCGTGCAGCTGTCCTGGCACCCGCCGGGTTGGGGGGAACGCTCGCCGCTCGCCCGCATGTTCTCGAACGCTCGCGCCTGGGTGGGATAGGTCCCATGGAGTTCCGGTAATGCCCTCCTGGCGTGAGCGCGTGAGCTCTCGCTGGCCCGGGGTGCGGGCGCTGCTGATCACGATCGTGCTGTGCGTGGGGCTCGTCGCCGGCTTGCCGATCCCGAACGCCAAGGCTCAAGCGGGCTGGTCGCCCGGAGTGAGGTCGTTCCTCGCGGCCGTGTCCGCCGCGCAAGGCGCCGCGCTCACGCCGTTCGCGCTCGTCCAGCGGGAGTTCGGCCTGGTGCAGCGCTGGCAATTGTTCGCTGGGGCGAACACCGACCGCTACCGGATCTGGATCGAGGCGCGCGAGTCGCGCCGGGCCGCGTGGCGACTGCTCTACCGGCCGCACGACCCCGAACACGCGCTGCTCGCGTCGAACCTCGAGTACCGGCGCGTGCGCGGCGCCTGGAATCCGCGGCGCGACGTCGCGCAACCCGGGTACGGGGCGTTCGTGTCCTGGGTCTCGCGCAGGGTCTTCCGCGACCACCCGGAGTTTTCCGAGACCCGCGTGCGCATCGAGAAGATCCGGATCCTGCCGAAGGGGCGCGGCTTCGAGGGCACGGGCGAGTTCGTCCACGAGCAGCGCCGCACGCGGCGCGAGGTGCGCCGGTGATCGCCCGCTACGTCGCGTTCTGGGACGAGCGCGAGGCGCCGGAGAGCCTCGCGCTCGTGCGCATCCTGGTGCCGCTCGCGCTACTCTGGGATTTCGGCAGCGCGCTCGTCGCGGGCCTGCTTCCCGATCTGTGGGCGCCTCCGCCCGCGGGCATGGGCTGGGCTCAGCTCTCGAATCCGGCGCCGCACAGCGTGCGCTGGTTCGGCGCCTCCGCCGGCACGGCGTGGTTCTCGATCGTCGCGGCGGTCCTGTCGGCGTCGTTGGTGTGCGCGGGGCTCTGGCTCCGGCCCGCCGCGTTCCTGCTCGCGTGGTCGAGCGCCGAGCTTTCGCACCTCGCGCCCGACGGCGACCGCGCGATCGACCAGCTCTTGCGCATCGTCGTGCTCGTGCTCGCGTTCTCGAGAGCCGACGCCCGCTTCTCCGTCGCCGCGTGGTGGCGGCGCCGCGCCGGCCGCGCGCCGATCGAACTCATCCCGGCCTGGCCGCGCCGTTTGCTCTTCGCGCAGCTCGTCTGGGTCTACTTCTCGGCGGCCCACAACCGCGGCGGCATCGCCTGGTGGCCGCAGGGACAGTTCGCGGCGATCGCGAAAGTCCTGTCGGATCCGCATTACGCGCGCTTCACGCCCGGCTGGACCGCCGACATCTATCCGCTCACTCAGCTGGCGACGGCCTTGACGATGGCGTTCGAGCTCGGCTCGCCGCTGCTGTTCGTGCTCGCCTGGCTCGACGGCACTCCCGGAAGCGGTTCGGCGGTCGGCGCGTTCGTGCGACGCCACCACGTCAAACTCTACTACCTCGCGCTCGGAGCGGCCCTGCACCTCGGCATCGCGCTCACCCTCCGGCTCGGCGTCTTCTCGTTCGGAATACTCGCAATCTACCCGGTGTTTTTGCGGCCGGGAGAGCTCACGGCGCTCGTCGAATCGCTCCGTCGCCGACTCCGCCCGCGTCGAGCCGGAGATCGTGATCTGCTCTCGCCAAAGTAGTGGTAGCGTCTGCTGCGTGCAGCACGCCATCACTCATGGTCCGTCGTTCGCGATGTTGCGCGTCGACCTCGCGCCCGGCGAAATCGTCGTGGGGGAGGCGGGCGCGATGGTGGCGCGGCACCAGCAGGTGTCGATGGCCGTGAAGCTCAATGCCGGCAAGCGCGCGGGCTTCTTCGCGGTGCTGAAGGCGCTGTTCATCGCCCTGCTCCGCCGCTTGGTGGGGGGCGAGACCTTCTTCGTCAATCACTTCACGGCCGCGCAGCCCGGCTCGGTCTGGCTCGCGCCGTCGCTCTCGGGGCAGGTCGTGCACCGGCGCATGAACGGCGAGACGCTCGTGCTCTCGACCGGCGCGTACCTCGCCCACACCGGCGACATCGATCTGAAGCTGAAGTTCGGGGGGCTGCGCGGGCTGCTGGCCAAGGAGGGCGCCTTCTTTCTCGCGATCACGGGCCAGGGGGATCTCTGGTTCACGAGCTACGGCGGCGTCGAGACCATCGACGTGAACGGGAGCTACGTCGTCGACAACGGTCACCTCGTCGGCTACGAGGGCAATCTCACGTTCAACATCCGCACGGCGGGCGGCGGCCTGCTCGGGTTCGCCGCTTCGGGCGAAGGGCTCGTGTGCGAGTTCAGCGGACAGGGGCGGCTCTGGATCCAGACGCGGAATCTGGGGAGCCTCGTGAGCTGGCTTTCTCCTCACATGCCGGGCTGATCACCATGCAATTCGACGTTCTCTACCGCCCTGCTCATTCCCTGGCGCGCGTGCTGCTCGGCCCGAACGAGTCGGTGATGGCCGAATCCGGCGCGATGGTGGGCATGAGCACCCACGTGCAAATGCAGACCCAGTCGGGCGGCTTCATGAGCGGCATGAAGCGGCTGTTCGGTTCGGAGTCGTTCTTCCGCAACACGTTCACCGCGGCCGGCATGCCGGGCGAGGTGCTGCTCGCGCACGCCCTGTGCGGCGACATGCGCGTGCTCGAGATGACGCAGGCCGGATTCTTTCTCCAATCTTCGGCCTTCATCGCCTCGACCCCGAACGTCACCATCGAGACGAAGCTCGGCGGGTTCAGGAGCTTCTTTTCGGGCGCCGGCCTGTTCATGCTGAAGGCGGTCGCGCCCTCGCCGGGGCTCCTGCTCGTCGGTGCGTTCGGCGGCATCGAGGAGCTCTACTGCGACGGCAACGTGGTCATCGACACCGGTCACCTCGTCGCCTGGGACGCGACGCTCGAATACTCGGTCGGCAAGAGCGGCAGCGGCTGGATCGCGTCGTTCCTCTCGGGCGAGGGCCTCGTCTGCCATTTCCGCGGACAGGGCCGCATCTGGATCCAATCGCGCAACGCGGCAGAATACGGCGGCGCGATCGGCTCGCTCCTCCCGCCCATCAAACGCTAGGCCTGCGATGCGCTACCAAGTCCTCCAAAAACCTGATTTTTCTGCGATCCGCGTGGGGTTCGACCAGCCCGGCGAGCAGCTCGTGGTCGAGTCGGCGGCGATGCTCGCGCGCGACAGCGCCGTGCAGATGGAAACCAAGCTCCAGGGCGGGCTCTTCGCCGCCGCCAAGCGCAAGCTGCTCGGCGGCGAGAGCCTCTTCACCAACACGTTCACCGCTACCGCGCCCGGTCAGACGCTCTGGCTCGCACCTCCCGCCGAAGGCGATCTCGAGGT
>DASXWF010000081.1:0-6686 GCA_036503835.1 Polyangiaceae bacterium
CTTTCGTGCCAACAAAACCTGGGAGGTCGTCGCGGCGGTGAGGGATTTTTTACCGCCAAGGCCGCCAAGGCCGCCAAGGGGATTGGGGGTTGGTTCCGCAAGATTGGCTCTCACGGTTTCCGTGCATTCTCGCCCCCCACCAAGAAACTCTGTCTTGGCGGCCGTGGCGGCCTTGGCGCCAAAAAAAAATCTCTCCGCTCGCCCCAACGCAGCAGTTTCTAGCCACCGCTCGAGGGCGGCCCCTCCGCGCGGCCGGTGGCGCGGAGGTCGCGGACGCGGTCGAGGTAGGCGCGGCGGGACAGAGCGTCGAAGTCTTCGCCGCCGAAGCGCGCGCGCAGGTAGCGCTCGGTGAGGTCGAGTGCCTCGGCGCTCAGCGGGTGGCCGAGCAGCTGAAGCGAGCGGGCGTGCGCGAGAGGCGGCGTGCTCGGCGGGCGCGGAATGCCGCGTGAAGCGAGGACGCGCTCGAGCGCCCGGTAGAGCTCGGCCGCTTCGTGGGCGCGGCGGTCGTCGCGGGGCCGCTCCTTTTGCGCCTGCGGCGCGCGACGGCGCTTCCAGAGCTCGCGGATCCCGAAGGCCAGGCCCGCGAGCGCCAGCAGCACCAGCACGAACCGGCGCGGTGAGCCGAGCACCTCGCCGGCGACGCCGCGCGTCGGCATCAGGCGCCGGTAGGTGCTCTGCATGTCGTGGTAGAGCCCGAGCTGCTGGCGCAGATCGTAGCCGACGACGTGCCGGCTCCAGCGCTGGCCGAGCGCCTCGATGAAGTCGCGCAGGATGGCGAGCGCGCCGGTGAGCTCATTGCGCGGCGCGGAGTCCGACGGCGGGGTCGGATCGAAGCGCGTCCAGCCGGTCTCGGGCAGGTATACTTCCACCCACGAGTGCGCGTCGCCCTGGCGCACGACGTACGAGCGCGAGAAGCGGTTGTACGTGCCGCCGACGAAGCCGGTCACGTTGCGCGCCGGCACGCCGAGCGAACGCAGCATGACCGTCATGGCCGTCGAGTAAAACTCGCAGTGCCCGCGTTTCGAGTGGAACAGGAAATCCTCGAGCGGGTTCGCGGCCGCGCCCGACGGCGAATCGAGATCGTAGCGGTATCCGGCGCGAAGCTTGGCTTCGACGAGGCGCGCCATCTCGAGCGGGTTCTCGGTGCCGCGCGTCCATTCGTCGGCCAGATCCGCGATGCGCGGGGGCAGCGGCGGCAGGGCGACATAGCGCAGCTCGTCGAGCTCGCTGAGCGCGAGGGGCGGCTCTTGACCCAGCGAGACCTCGTAGCGGATGCCGCGCTGGCCGGGCGTGTTGTAACGGAACACGCCTTCCGGTGCGGCGAAGAGCTCCGCCCGCGACTGATCGACGGTGGCCCCCGGCGCGAGCACGCGCAACGCGACGGCGTCGAGCGGCAGGAACACGACCGGCGGATCGATGGGCTCGAGGTCGATGCGCATCATGCGATCGCGAACGGGGTCCGGAAAGCGCCGGATGCGCACCTGGTTGCCGAACTGCTCGGCCGGCACGTCGTCCTTGCGGCTCCGCGACCAGGCTCGCCCGTCGTAGCGATCGAAGGCCGCGCCGCGCAGGTAGAGCGCGATGCGCGGCGGCGGGATCGGCGGCAAGCTCGGAGGATCGACCCGCATCACGATCGTCGGATCGGCGCGCAGCTTGCCGACCCCGCCCAGATCCACGCGCTCCGAGAAGCCGACCATGCGCTCGGTGTGGCTGCGGTTCAGCAGCAAGAGCGAGAGCCCGACGCGCGGGAACAGCACGAACAAGAGCGCGGTAAAGAGGAAGATCGGCACCGACAAAAGGCACGTCAACAGCAGGAATTGCCGCCCGATCACGCGCCGGCTGCGCAGGATGCGCGGCACGTCGACCGGCAAACCGGTGCGATCGCGCGCGCCCTGCCGGTAGTTGCCCTCGACCTCGCGCCGCAGGTGGCTCAACACCAGTGCGCCCGGGGTGACGATCAGAAAACCCAAAAAACACAGGCCGTACGTCAGGCCGCTCCCGAGCACCGTGCCCGCGATCAGATGCAGGAGCGCCAGCACGATCACTTGCTGGTCGTGCGCGGCCCCGCGGCGCGTCGCGAGCCGGAGCACCTGGAGACCCGCCGCGAACTCGATCGCCACGCTCAGCAGACTCTCGCCGCTCAGCAGCCGCGAGACCTGAATCGCCAGCAGGATCAGCGGCGCGCCGACCGCGAAGCGCCGCCAGAGCGGACGCTCCTGCACACGCTCCGGCAGCACCAGGGCCACGGCGGCGCCCACCAAGATCGCGATCGAAATCACGCGATCGAGCTCACCGCTCGTGAGCAGGGCGAGCAGGCCGAGCACGGCCAGCGTGTCGGTCATGACGCGGTGGACGACGCCGAACCTCACGCCGGCACCCGCCCTCGCGCCGGGCCTGGAACGCCGGCTTGGTTCGAGCCGGGGGGCGCCGCGCCCGCCGCGCCGTCCTCGAGCGGAACGGCTTCGAGCAGGGCCAGAAAGCGCAGCAGCGGGTCCGCGCCGCGAGCCGGGACGCTGACGGCGCGCTCGCCCGCGGTGGTGCGTATCGTCACCGAATCGCTGCGCTTGAGGTGCGCGACCGCGCGCGACGCGACCTCGCGGATGCGCCGCTCGAAGCGGGCCGAGAAGTCTTCGGTCGGAGCCTTGCCCGGATGGCGCGACTCGACGACGAGCGTCACCTCGCGCCGCGCTTCGCGCACGCGCTCCCTCACGACCATCTGGTCGGCCTGCGCGCTCTTCCTCCAGAAGATGTCGCGCGGATCGTCACCGTCGCGCATCGGCCGCACGCCGAACGTCTCGTCGCCCGTCCCGCGGCCGAGCGTGAGCACTCCGCCCATGCGATCGCCCGCCTCGTCCGGTGGCAGCACCAGCGAGTCGACGGCCGGGTAGATGACGAGGTCACCTTCGGAACCCACGTCGCGCGACTTCTCGAAGAGCCCGAACGGAAAGCGCGTGGCCAGCCGAAAGCCGACATGGTGATCGCGCCCGCGCCGCGCCGGCGTCCTGCGGTACGCGGCGACCTGCGCGGAGCGCGGGCTGATTTTCAGGAAGAAGCAGCGTTTGTCCGCGGGCTGCCCGGCGCGCAGGTCCTCGACCTCGATGGCGTAGGAGGGGATGCGTTGCTTGTGGTTGTAGACCTCGATCTCGACCAGGTGCGCGCGCCCGACCTGCGCGCGCGGGGGCAGGCGGCGGACGACCGTGAGCTTCTGCAGGCTGAGCTCGCTCATCACGCCCGAGACGATGATGAGCGAGAGGAACATGCCGAAGAGCAGGTAGAGCAGGTTGTTGCCGGTGTTGATCGCGGCGAACCCGACGCAGAACGTGATGAGCAGGAAGTAGCGGCCCTCGCGTGTCAGGCGCAGCCGACGCGGCGGCTTGAAGCGCGCGAGGAAGCGCAGCACGCGTTCGAGCGGGCGGCGCGGCTCGAGCTGCGGCGGCGGGCCCGTTCGGTTCGGCGTCGCGGCGAGGTTGCGTCGCACGCCGCGCGTGCTGCTCGGCGGAGGCGTCGGGCCGGCCGCGCCGTTCGTGGTCACAGCGGCACGGGCACGCGTGAAACGACCTCGCGCACCGCGGTTTCCGCCTCGTCGCGCGAAGGCACGTAGCCTTCGGCGTGGGAGGCGAGTCGCACGCGGTGAGCGAGCAGCGGAACGGCCAGGCTGTGGATGTCGTCCGCGATGCAGTAGTGACGGCCGTGCAGCAGCGCGCGAGCGCGCGCGGCGCGTGACAGGTTCATGCCGGCGCGCGTGGACGCGCCGAGCGAGAGCGCGGGCGTCGTGCGCGTGGCGGTGACGAGCGCTTGCAGGTAGGCGCCGAGCGCGCCGTCGGTCGAGATGCGATCGACCTCGCGCTGGATGCTGACGAGCATCTGCGGATCGAGCACGACGGGCACGGCTTCGATGCGATCGTAGTCGGGATCCAGCATCAGCCGCGTCTCGACGTGCGGCGGCGGATAGCCGATGCGCAGCCGCATCATGAAGCGATCGAGCTGTGACTCCGGGAGCTGGTAGGTGCCCGCGAAGTCCTGCGGATTCTGCGTGGCGACGACGAAGAACGGCTCGGGCAGCGGCAGCGTGCGCCCGTCGAGCGACACCTGTCCGTCGCTCATCGCTTCGAGCAGCGCGGACTGCGTGCGCGGGCTCGCGCGGTTGATCTCGTCGGCGAGCAGCACGTTCGTGAAGATCGGTCCAGGCCGCAGCACGAACTCGCCGCGGTGCTGCTCGTAGACCGAGACTCCGAGCACGTCGCTCGGCAAGAGATCGCTCGTGAACTGCACGCGCCGCATCTCGCCGCCGACGGCGCGCGCGAGCGCTCGGGCGAGCGTCGTCTTGCCGACGCCGGGTACGTCTTCGAGCAAGACGTGTCCGCGCGCGAGCAAGGCGATCAACGCGAGCTCGACGACTTCCGCCTTGCCCTCGAGGGCGCCACCCACGGCCAGACGCAGCTCTGCGAGCTGTTCCGCGCGGCGCGGCTCCAAGGCTACGGCCGAGGAACTCATCCCATCCGATAGTAGCACGTGGTTCCGCCGGGCCATTCCCCTCCCTGTCCGCGGGCGGGAGCGGAGAATTTCGGGGAAAGGGGGCCCGGCGGCTCGACGGGGCCGGGGCGGCGTTCGGGCCGCTCGCGAGGGCCGGTCCGGCCGCGGTGGTAGAAGGGCGCTTCCGGAACCCTCGCGTGCAACCCATCGAGCGCATCGTCGTCGATTCCGTGACGCGCACCTTCGGGGCGGTCGCCGCGCTCCGTGGCGTGAGCCTCGAGTTTCGCGCGGGCGAGATCGTGACGTTGGAAGGCTCGAACGGGGCGGGCAAGAGCACGCTGCTCGCCGTGCTCGCGACGGTCCTCCGGCCGACGCTCGGCCGGGTCATCTACGAGCCGCTCGGCGAGGATCCGGAGCTCGTGCGGCGGGAGCTCGGCTGGGTGTCGCACGAGTCGCTCTGCTACCGGGAGCTCAGCGGGCGCGAGAACGTGGAGCTCGCGGCGCGGGTGTACGGCGTGGATCCGAAGGCGGGTTGGGAGCGCACCTGCGCTCGTGTCGAGGCGCGTGTCTTCGGCGAGCGACCGGTCGGCAAGTTGTCGCGCGGGCAGCGCCAGCGCATCGCGCTCGCCCGCGCGCTCGTGCACGAGCCGAGCGTGCTCTTGCTGGACGAGCCGTGGACGGGTCTCGATCGCGCGAGCTCGGAGTTGCTCGAAAAGACGCTGATCGACGAGCGCGAGCGCGGCACGCTCGTGGTGGTGTCCATGCACGCTCCGGAGCAAGCGGAGCGGTTGGGGGCCCGGCGCATTCAGCTCGCGGCCGGGCGCGTGGTCAGCTCGTAGGCCGCCGGGCACCGTCATCCGGGACCGAGCACAGCGCGCGCGAGGTCGGTGAACGCGCTCTCGTCGTCGCGCGAAAAGCAGCCGCTCACCGTCGCGATGCCGAGGTGCGCGAGCTCCGAAGCGTTGGTTCCCGTGCTCGCGTCGGGCTGGCGCGCGGCGCTCAGCACGACGTGATCCGGCGACCGGCCCCGGCCCTTCATGACCTCCAGCGTGGCGCTGAGATCGTGGAGCACGCCGAGCGAATCAGGCGCGACGAGCACCCACGACGCCGGCTCGAGCCCGCGCGCGAAATCCCAGTTGGTGACTCCGTCGGAGAGCGGGGAGAGCAGACCCCCGGCCGTCTCGACGATCACGCAGGCCGGCGCAAAGTCCGCGCTGATAGCAATATGGTCCCGGACATATGTGAGGGCTGCTCCCAGGGAGACGGTGACCGACGCGCGGCGCGCCGCGAGGTGGGGCGACACCGCCTCCGCGAGCCGATAGGGCGGATCGCCGGGCAGCGCGGAGGACGCGGTGGCGAGCTGGCCCGCATCCGACTCGAGCCCCAGGATGGTGGTCGCGATGCCGCTCTCGATGGGCTTGAGTGCCATGACGAACGCGCCGAGCTGGCGCAGCGCTCGCGCCAAGCCGACGGAAACCCAGGTCTTGCCCACCGCTGTTCCGGTGCCGAGGACGACGAGAACACGAACTGTATCGGCGGAGGCGTCGTTGCTCACGGGCAGGCTCACTCTCGAGGGAGCTCGTCTCGAAGGACGGGCGGTTTGAGCAGAGGTTCAGACCTTCGGGTCTGGTTTCGCTATCACGTTTAGGGGGAGGCTCGCCCAGCTGTTAGCGGCAGCCCGCCCAGCTGAAAGATGCCCGTCGAAGAGCGGGCGCGCCGCCTCCCGCTACCGGTTGGATGCACCGGCCAGGCTCAGTGGCGAGACGGGCCGCTCGGTCCGAGTGCGGTGGCAATGGCCTCGGCGACTCGAGCCACGCCGTCGCTGGGCCAGCCGGTGGTGACCGTGACTCGCAAGCGAGCCGTGCCCTCGGGGACGGTAGGGGGACGGATGGCCTGCGTCAGGATGGCGCGCTGGGCCAGCGCGTCTGCTACGTCGACCGCGCGTTGGTTGGCGCCGATGAGGACGGGAACGATGGGGCCAAACGAACCTGGTAGGACCCGGATGCCTTGAGCCGTGAGTCTCCCTCGGAGGTCGCCCGCGTCCGCCTCGAGTTTTCGTCGGCGGTCGTCGGCGGCTCGAGTTCGTTCCACGTGAAACAGCGCGCGCTCTGCGAGCAGGGGCGAGGTCGCCGTCGAGAAAACGAAGCTGCGGGCACGGTTCCAGAGGAGGGTGCGCAGGCGCTCGGAGCCAGCCACGAATGCGCCCTGGACCC
>DASXWF010000082.1:0-3572 GCA_036503835.1 Polyangiaceae bacterium
CACCGCGAAGACGTCGCGATCGTCGTCCCCCCGCGCAGCATCCTCGTCGAGCTACCGGTTTCGATCGTCGACAAGGTGGTCGACCGGCGCGGGACACGCGAGCTTGCCAACGCGTACGTGGCCTTCCTCTACGACTTCGCGGCGCAGGGACTCGCCGCCCGGCACTTCTTCCGCCCGGGCGACCCCCTGGTCGCAAAGCACTTTGCCGCATCCTTTCCGGAGCTCGAACGCTTCGGCGTGGACGAGGTGTTCGGCGGCTGGGGAAAGGCCCAGGCGGCGCATTTCGACGCGGGCGCTTCGTTCGATCGGACGAAGTGAAGCGATCGAGGCTCGACTCGTCGTTTCGCCACCGAGAATCCTCTCCCGCGAAGCGACGAAGGAGCGCTGGGACCGGAGCCGGAGCTTCTGTTGCGTTCGCGCGTCGCCGGCTCGGCAAGTCGAACGAGTGCCGACATTGCCGACCTCGTGTCACCACACGCTCGTCACAGTCGACACTCGTTCGACAAGCGCGGGTGCGAGTGACCGAGCACCGCACCGCGATTGGCACGTACAGTTCACGCTTCGACGAAAAACGAACGTGTAGGGTCCCCTCGCTTTCGCTGAATCCCAAGGACGGATTCGCGAGGCGCAAGGAGAACTACACATGCGCGCTCACTCGAAGATCGCCCTGGCAGGCGCTGCCTGCTTCGTCTGCGGTACCGCGGCCTGCGGTTCCGATCCCGTGCTCGAACAGGTGGGCGAAGCCGAAGTCGCCCTCACGAACGCCCCCGCGGATGCGCGTTGCCTTCGTCTTACCGTGGAAGGGACCCGCACCGACGTCCGCACGCTTTCGCTGGCGGGCAAGGCCGTATTCCGCCTGACCGGGCTCCCGGTCGGCAACGACACGTTCACCGCCGCAGCGTTTCCCGTCGCTGGCTCCGCGCTCCACGCCGGCGTCACGCCCACCTGGATCAGCGAAGAACCGGTGACCGAGGAGATCGTGGCGGGCCGCAGCGCGCACGTCGCCATCTCGATGGTGCACAACGGCGGCGCCACGGTCGGCGTCGATTTCGACGAGGACAACGGTCACGGCGAGGACGAGCTCGAGGCGTGCAGCGGGTTCAGTACCACGGCTCCCGCCTACGTGGTGCCGGTCGCGGCCGGCGTGGTCACCGTGCCGCTGCTCACCGTCGGCGAGTCCGTCAACGACAAGCCCGACGGCAGTCCCTACCGGATGGTCGGCATTCCGGACGGCCTCGGCGCCTTCGACAACGGCGACGGCACGTTCACGCTGCTTTCGAACCACGAGCTCGGCAACACGTCGGGCGTCGCGCGCGCCCACGGCGGCAAGGGCTCGTTCGTCTCCAAGTGGACGATGTGCGGCGGTAGCGGCAAGGTGCAGCACGGCGAAGATCTGATCGAGCAGGTGTTTCTGTGGGACAACGCCACGCGCGCCTACGTGCAGGCCCGGAACGTCGCCTTCGGCCGCTTCTGCTCCGCGAACCTGCCCGAGCCTTCGGCGTTCTTCGACGCCAAGACGGGCCTCGGCTACGACGGACGGCTCTTCCTGAACGGCGAGGAAAGCGGCACCGAAGGTCGCGGCATGGCGCACGCGCTCGACGGCCGCAGCTGGGAGCTGCCGCGCACCGGTAAGTTCAGCTGGGAAAACAGCGTCGCGAGCCCGAACACCGGGACCGTCACGGTCGTCGCCGGCCTCGACGACAGCACGCCGGGCGAGGTCTACTTCTATTACGGCACCAAGACGAACGCCGGCAGCCCCGTGGACATGGCCGGCCTCACGAACGGCGAGCTTCACGGCCTGCGTGTCGTGAACACGCCGGCCGAGCCCGCCGCCGGCTTCCTCTCGGCCGCCTTCGAGCTCGTGAACTTCGGCAACGTGGAGAGCCAGACGGGCGCCCAGCTGCAGACGCTCAGCAACAACGCGAGCGTCACGAAGTTCAACCGCCCCGACGACGGCGAATGGGATCCGAACGATCCGAACGACTTCTACTTCGTGACGACCGCCTCCTTCTCGACTCCGAGCCGGCTCTGGCGCGTGAGTTTCGCCGACGTGAAGCAGCCGAACCTCGGCGGCCAGCTCGAGATGTTGCTCGACGGCACCGAAGGGCAGCGCATGTTCGACAACTTCACGCTCGACCGCTACGGGCACGTCTACCTGCAGGAGGACATCGGCGGCAACGACGCGATCGGCAAGCTCTGGCGCTACGACATCGCGGGCGACACGCTGACGCTGCTGGCGCAGCACAACCTCGATCTGTTCACACCGGGCGCCGCGGGGTTCCTGACGAACGACGAGGAGTCGTCGGGCATCATCGACGCCTCGGACGTGCTCGGCGCGGGCTGGTTCCTGCTCGACGTGCAGGCGCACCGCAACATCTCCTCCACCCAGCCCGAGCTCGTCGAGATGGGTCAGTTCCTGGCGCTCTACGACCCCGCCTCGGAAGGCTAGCGAGCGAAGTCTGGTCGCGTGCGAAGCTCGGATCTTTACGGCGGGACGCCGCAGCGATACTGGCACGCCGTGCGTGTCCCCGGTCTTCTGGCAATCGGGCTGCTGCTTTCGAGCGCAGCCGGCTGCCGCAGCGAGGGACACGCCGGAGCCGATGAACCGACGTCTCGGCAAGGCTCCAAGGTCAGCGCCGCCGAGCTCGCGGCGCTGCGGCCGGCACTCACTACCTACGCCGACATCGCACACGCCGCCTACGCGGACGCCGCGGGCGGCGCGCGCGCGTTGCTCGGGGCAGTGAACGCGCTGCTCGCGGCCCCGAGCGCGGAGAGCCTGACGAACGCGCGCAAAGCCTGGCTCGCGGCGCGCCGTCCCTACCAGCAGACCGAGTTCTTGCGTTTCTACGACGGACCCATCGACGCCACCGAGTTGCTGATCAACACCTGGCCCATCGACGAAAGCTACGTCGAGGCCGGCGTCGCCGACGGGCGCAAGGGCATCCTCGACGACAAGACGAAATACCCGGAACTTTCGCGCACGCTGCTGAGCTCGCTCAACGCCCAGGAAGGCGAAACCAGCATCAGCACGGGCTATCACGTGATCGAGTTTCTGCTGTGGGGGCAGGACACCGATCCGAACGGCCCGGGAAATCGAGCTCATACCGACTTCGACGCGAAGGTTTCTCCGCTCGCAGACCGGCGCGGGCGCTACCTCCAACTTGCAACGGAGCTCCTGATCGGTGAGCTCGACCAGCTCGCGCAGGCGTGGGCAGCGGGGTCGGAGAACAATTACCGCGCGCGCTTTCTGAACATGCCCCCGCTCGAAGCCTTTGGGCTCGCCATCAAGGGGATGGGCACGCTCAGCGGACCGGAGCTGTCGGGCGAGCGTTTGACCGTCGCCTACGAGACGAAGGACCAGGAAAACGAGCATTCCTGCTTCAGCGACAACACCGCTCAAGACTTGGTGGACGACGCGCTCGGGCTCGAGAACGTGTGCAGCGGGCGCTACCAGCGCGCGGACGGAAGCGTGCTGGCGGGCACCGGCTTGTGCAGCGCGATCGGGGTTCGCGATCGCGCGCTCGGGGAGCGGCTCGAGCGCGAGATGAAGGAGAGCACACTGGCGTTACGCG
>DASXWF010000083.1:0-6034 GCA_036503835.1 Polyangiaceae bacterium
AGACGCTCGCGTACCTCGTGCCCGCGATCCTGAGCGGCAGGAAGGTGATCGTCTCGACCGCGACGCGCGCGCTCCAGGAACAGATCTTCACGAAGGATCTGCCGCTCGTCGAGAGCCTGCTCGGCCTGAAACCGCGGGCCGCGCTGATGAAGGGTCTCGGCAATTACCTGTGCCGCAGGCGCTTTCGTGAGTTTGCCGCGAGCGCGGAAGCGCAGCGCCCGGCGCGGGCGCGCGCGATCGAGGCCGTGGCGCGCTGGATCGAAGAGACCGAGACCGGTGATCTCGGCGAGCTCGCCACGCTCGGCGAGGACGATCCCACGCGCCTCGCCGTCGCCTCTTCGAGCGAGACGCGGCTCGGGCCCGCCTGCGCCCACTTCGACGAGTGCTTCGTGACGCAGATGCGCCGCGACGCCGATTCCGCGCAGCTCGTGGTCGTGAATCATCACCTGTTCTTCGCGGATCTGGCGCTGCGCGGCGCACACCCGGGGCGCGTGCTGCCGGACTACGACGCCGTCATCTTCGACGAGGCCCACCAGCTCGAGGACATCGCCACCGAGTTCTTCGGCGTGCGCGTCACCGAGTCGCGCCTCGGGCGCGCCATCGCCGACGCCGAGCGCGCCCTGCGCGCGGCGGGCGCCGCCGACCCGCTGTTCTTTCCTTCGGGCAGCGCTTCCCTCGAGCGGGCGACGCTCGCCGTGCGCGAGCTCTTCCGCGAGCTCGGGCGAGGCGGCGACGCGCGCGAGCCGCGCGTCACGCTCGAGCGCGACGTCTGGAGCGGTCCGGCGGAGCGGAGCTACATCGAGCTCGACGCGGCGCTCGAAGGGCTCGAGGTGCTCGCGACCTCCGCGCGCGGGCGGGCGGCGGCTCAGGGCCGGGTCGCGCGCGACAAGCCGTTCGCGCTCGACGCCCTCGAGGCGACCGAGCGGCGCATGGCCGGCCTGCGCGAGCAGCTCTCGGCGATCGTGAGCGGCGGCTCGGGGCGCGTCACGTGGTTCGAGCAGGGGCCGCGCGGCGCGGCGCTGAGCTCGTCGCCGGTGGATCTCTCCTTCGTGCTGCGCGAGCGCATCTTCGAGAGCGTGCCCGCCGTCGTGCTGACGAGCGCAACGCTCACCACGCGCGCCAAGCCTTCGGCCGACGGCGAGCGCAACCCCTTCGGCTTCCTGCGGGCGCGGCTCGGCCTCACGGGTGACGCCGTCAGCGTCGACGAGCTCGTCGTGGCGTCACCGTTCGACTTCGAGCGCCAGGCGCTGCTCTACACGCCGCGCGATCTGCCGCCGCCCGCGAGCGCGGAGTTCGTTCGAACGGCGTCGGCGCGCATCGCCGAGCTCATCGAGCTCACGCGCGGCGGCTGCTTCGTGCTCACGACCTCGCTACGCTCGATGCGCGCCTTCCACGAGCGGCTCGGAGAGCTGGTGCCCGGGCGGCGCCTGCTCTTGCAGGGCGCGGCGCCGAAGGCGACCTTGCTCGGAGCGTTTCGCGCCGCGGGCGACGCCGTGCTGGTCGCGACGGCGAGCTTCTGGGAGGGCGTGGACGTGCCCGGCAGCGCGCTGCGGCTCGTCGTGCTCGAGAAGATCCCGTTCGCCGTTCCGAGCGATCCGGTCGTGCGCGCGCGCGCGCAGGTACTCGAAGCCGACGGCAAGAATCCGTTCCTCGAGCTCCACGTTCCCGCAGCTGCGCTCGCGCTCAAGCAGGGCTTCGGGCGCCTCGTGCGCACTCGGCGCGACGTCGGCGTGGTCGCGCTGCTGGACGAGCGCGTGCACCGCCGCGGGTACGGTCGCACGCTGCTCGACGCGCTACCGTCCGCGGCGCGAACCTCGGATTTCGCCGAGGTCGCGCGCTTCTGGGAAACCCGCTGAGCGGCGCCTAGCGACCGCGCGTCTTCTTCGCGGGCTTGCCTGCGGGTGACTTCGCAGGTGCGCCCTTCGAGGCGGTCTTCGGAGCAGCCTTCGCCGCCTTCTTGGCGGGTGCCGCGGGCGCAGCCTTGCCACCCTTCTTGGGGCTCGCCTTGACCGGAACCTTCGCCGGCTTCGCTGCCTTGGCGGGAGCCTTCTTCGCCGCCTTGGCGGGTGCGGCCTTCGCTGCGCCCTTCTTCGGCGTCTTCGCGGGACCTTTCTTCGGCGCCTTGGCGGGCGCGGGTGCTTTGGCCTTCACGGGCGCTTTGGCAGGAGCCTTCTTCGGCGCCTTGGCCTTCACCGGTGCCGCCTTGGCTTTGACCGGCGCTGCCTTGGCCTTGGCCGGGGGCTTCGCAGGTGCTGCTGCCTTGGCCGGCGCCTTCGCTTTCGCCGGAGCAGGCGCGGCCTTGGTCGCGACCTTCGCGGGTGCCGCTGCTTTCGCCTTCGGAGCGGGCGGAGCCTTGGGCTTTTCCGCAGGCTTTTCCTTGGCTTCCGGCTTCGCCTTCGGGGCCGCCTTGGCCTTCGGAGCGGGCTCGGGCTTCGGGGCCTTTGGCGGCGCCTTCTTCGGGGCTGCTTTCGGAGCCGCCGCCTTGGGCGCCGGTTCGTCCGACTCGTCCAGATCGGCGTCCGCTTCGTCCTCGTTCAACTCGTCGTCGTCCAGTTCGTCTTCGTCCACTTCGTCCTCGTCTTCGTCTTCGTCTTCGTCGATTTCGGCGGAGCTTTGCACGCGCAGTCGCACGTCGTCGGGCGTCGCGCCGTCGGCGCGCCCGAGCGCACCGGCGCTTCTGCGATCGAGTGTCTCCTCGATCTTGCGATCGAGATTCGCGAACTCGAACGGCTTGTCGACGTGCGCGTCGGCGCCGTAGAGCGGCGAGGTCATCTCGTTCAACGACTCGCCGATTCCGGTGAGCATGATCACGCCGGTGTGCGCGAGCGAGACCGCTTCACGGATCTTGCGGCAGACTTCCCAACCGCTCATGCCCGGCATCATCACGTCGAGGATCACGAGATCCGGAAGGTTCTCGTGCGCGAGCTCCCAGGCTTGGTCACCGTCGGCCGCTTCGAGCACGGTGTGACCGCGCGAGCGCAGGTGTCGTCCGAGCAACGCCAGCGTGCTCGGCTCGTCGTCAGCGACAAGGATCGTGTAAGCGTCGTCGTTGGACATCCCGCGCCACTTTAGCTAGTGCGGCCTCCGGTGAGTAGAGGCAACGCGAGCACCCAGCATCCCGGGGACCGGCCCGCGCCGCTCGCCGCCGTTCTCGGGGTCACCTTCCTCGGTTCCATCACCGGTGGGGTGTTTTGGGCCGGGATCTACTTCCTGACGCGCGAGCACTATCGCTTTTCGCCCGAACGAAACCTGGCGCTCGCGCTCGCAATGGGCGCGATTTATGCCGTTTCTGCGTGGGGTGCGGGCCGGATCTTCGCCGTGCTCGGCGGGCAGCGCGGTCCACGGCGCGTCGTGGCCGGAGTCTTCGCGGTCTGGGGCGCCGCGGCGCTCGTGCCCGTCGTGTTTCCGAACTCGGAGGTCGCGCTCTGGGTCGCTGCGCTCGCCGGGGCCGTCACGTCGGGACTCGTCTGGCCGGTCGTCGAAAGCTACCTGGGCGGCGGTCGCCACGGCGAAAAGCTCCGTTCCGCGCTCGGCTGGTTCAACGTCACCTGGACCTCGGCGACGGCCTTGCCGCTCCTGATCCTGCCGCTGCTCGAGCGCATCCACCCGCTCGCCGCCTTCGCTCTCTGCGCCGTCGCGAACGCGGGCGCCATCCTCGCGCTCCAGGCGCTGCCCCTGCGTCCGGGGGCCGCCGAGCCCGAGCACTCGAACGCCGCGATCGGTCGAGAGTATCCATTTCTGCTCGACGCGACGCGCTGGCTCCTGCCACTGAGCTACCTGCTCTCCTCCACGCTCGCGCCCGTCCTGCCCTACCGGCTGTCGGCGCTCGGCGCCGGCGCCGTTCCCGAAAGCGTGATCGCGGCCACCTGGATGCTCGCGCGCTTCCTCACGCTCGGCTTCATGGCGCGCGTTCACGTCTGGCACGGTCGCTGGGCCGCACTCTTCCTCGGCGGCGCCTCTCTGGCCGGAGGCGTCGCGCTCGCGCTCCTCGCGCCGAACCTGCCCCTGGCCGTCCTCGGCCTGTTCCTGTTCGGCGTCGGCATGGGCGTCACGTACTTCTCCTCCATCTACTATTCGCTCGCCGTGGGACACGGAGCGGTGGACGCGGGCGGCGGCTTCGAGGCCCTGATCGGGCTCGGCTACGTGCTGGGCCCGCTCGTCGGCCTCGGCGCGCGCTCCCTGTCGCTCGGCTCGAATCAGGCGCTCGCGACCGCCGGCTGCGCGTCGTTCGTCGCGTTGCTGGGCGGCGCGTTCTCGCTACGACCGTACTTCGCCGCGCGTGCCGGGCGCAGGCTGAGGCGCGCGCATCAGCGCACGTGAATGTCCGGCTTCGGCGGGGCGACCATGCCGTTGCCGATGTGGAAGCTCGGGTGGGGCGGTTGGTTGTAGGCGACGTTCTGCCAGGAGATCGCGACGCGGTACTGCGGATCGTGCATCAGGGTGTAGATGCGGCGGCCGGTCAGGGCGGTCGTGGTGTAGAGGCGCAGCGCGGAGTTGTCGGATTCGCGCCACACGATCTCTTCGCGCCAGTCGCCGAGTAGATCGGCGCTGAGCGTCGGCGTGGATTTGGTGCCGTTGTTGGACGAGCACGAGCTGCACGCCTGGAGCGAGCCGCCGCCGTACTTCGAAATGGTCGTGCCGTCTTCGAGCTCACGCGTCTCGTCGGCGTCCCACCAGATGACGAAGTTGATCGGGCCGGGCGCGCTGCCCACGTTGTCGTTGCTCGTGGCGCTCGTGAGCGGAATGCCGCCCGAGGCCCACATTTCGGCGCCTGGACTGTCCGGGTCGATGTCGGCGGCGACGGCGCGGCCCGTGTCGTTGCCGTTCGTGGGTCCCTCGTTCAGGATCTCGCAGGTCGCTCCGTCGCGGACGTGATACGCGGGGTGGTCGCCGTCTTCGTTCGGCATGAACACTTCGACGCCCGGACGCGAGGGGATGAAGTCGCCGACGTGCAGCGCGTCGCCGTGGTTGTAGCCGGTCGAGCACAGGCCCGCGCCGTCGTCGTCGATCGCCATCGCGCCGTACAGAATCTCCTGGCCGGGATCGCCGTCGACGTTGGCGACCGAAAGGCTGTGCGCGCCCTGGCCGGAGTAGGAGTGGTTCTCCGAGTCGCGCGGCGTGGCGTCGCTGTCGAACTTCCAGAGCCGGGTGAGCTCGCCGTCGCGAAAGTTCCAGGCGGTGAGGGTGGTGCGCGTGTAGTAGCCGCGCGCCATCACGAAGCTCGGACGACCCGTGTCGTCGAGGTACGCCGCCGTCGCGAGGAAGCGATCGACGCGGTTGCCGTAGTCGTCGCCCCAGTCGTCCACGTTGCCGCGCGCCTGGTCGAACGCCACCGTGGCGAGCTCGGCGCCGGTCTCGCCGTCGAACACCGTGAGGTACTCCGGTCCGCTCAGCACGTAGCCGTCCCCGTTCCGGTACACCGCGGAGTCGTCGTCGTTCGCTGCGGGGCCGAGCTTCAGGTACTCCCCACCGGCGTCGCGCGTGCCCGGCGCGGTCTTCATCGCGAGCTCGGCCTTGCCGTCGCCGTCGTAGTCGAACACGATGAACTGCGTGTAGTGCGCGCCCGCGCGGATGTTCGGCCCGAGGTCGATGCGGAAGAGTCGGGTGCCGTCGAGCTTCAGCGCGTCGATGTAGACGTTGTCGGTGACGCCGGACTGCGAGTTGTCCTTCGCGTTGTCGGGATCCCACTTCAAGTAGATCTCGTACGCGCCGTCGCCGTCCGCGTCGCCCGCGCTGCCGTCGTTCGCGCTGTAGCCGCTGCCCGGAGGGTCGAGCGGGATCCGCAGGTAGTTCTGTGCCCAGGGCGTGACCTCGGCTGACGCCGGGCCTTCCGTGCCGTCGATGACGGCGCGCACGCCGTACGCGGAGCTCGCCTGCCCCTCCGTGTCGCGATAGTTCGTGCCGTCGGTCACGTTCGCGACGAGCGCGCCGTCGCGATAGAGGTTGTAGGAAATCCGCTCGGGCGCTTCGGCGTCGTACTCGTATCCGAACATGCGCCAGCCGACGTAGTTGTCGCCGCCGTCCGTCACCGCCA
>DASXWF010000084.1:0-4442 GCA_036503835.1 Polyangiaceae bacterium
CTCCCACGGTGACGCTCTACACCGACGAGCTCGAATGGTCGTGTGACTGCGGGGGGGCGGCGGATCCGTGCATGCACGCGGTGGCTGCCGCCATTGCGAGCCGGGAGGGCATCACCCAGACAGCCGGCCCGGAGGCTGCGCGTGGTGGAGCAGCGCGGCTCGTGTACCGACTCGGGACGCGCGCCAACGGGCTCACCGTGAGCCGCTTCATCGTGCACGCCGACGGACGCGAAGAGTCCGTGAGCGGGCTGGCCTCGTTGATCGCGAACGGTGGACTTCCCCGCGGCCTCACCCCGACCCACGACGATCTCGCCGTCGATCGTTTGCTCGCGAGTTTTCCGCGCAATGTGCTGCCGTTCGCGCGCCTGCCCGTCCTGATGGCGGCCCTCGCCGGCGCGGAGCACGTGACGCTCGAGGGGGCGCCCGTCAAGGTGTCGGGCGAGGTCTTGCTGCCGTACGCGGTCGTGGACGACGCGGCGGGCGGCGGCTTCACGCTGACTCTCGAGCGCGATCCGGCGATCACGGGTGTCGTCGCCCAGGGGGTCGCGCGCTGCGGCGACGTCTTGCGCCCGCTCGGCGAAACGAACATCACGGGGCTCTCGCTCGAACGGCTGCCGCTCGTGCGGCCCTTCAAGCGCGAGCAGCAAGCCGATCTGGTGACGGTGGTGCTGCCGGAAATCGAAGCGCGCCTGAAGGTCGAGGTACGAACGGAGCGGCTGCCGCGCGCGACGACGACGGTGCGGCCGCGCATTCTGTTGGATCTCTCGCACCAAGGGCACGCGCTGTCGGTGCTGCCGCTGCTCGTGTACGGGGATCCCCCGGTGCTCCGCATCGACGACGATCGCGCGACGGCGCTCGGCGGTGAAGCGCCGATCCGGCGTCGCGACGAGGAGCGCGCGCTGATCCAGAAGCTCAGGGACGAGCTGAACCTCGTCACCGGCCGCCGCATCGATTTCGATGGGCCGGAGGCCGCCGCCTTCGCAGTGAAGGTGCGCGATTGGCAGCGGCGTACACGACAAGGGCCGCGGCGCGACCTCTTCGAGACCCAGGCCCTCGTGCCGCACCTCGAGATCGCGGGCGACGCGCTCGATCTGAGCTTCGAGACCGAGACGGACACGCCGGGCGTGAAAGCGCCACGCCGGGCGAGCGTCGCGGGCGTGTTCTCGGCCTGGCGCGACGGGCTCGAGCTCGTCCCGCTCGAGGGCGGAGGCTGGGCACCGCTGCCGGCGGGTTGGCTCGCGCAGCACGGGCATCTGGTGGAAGAGCTCCTGGCGGCGCGGGACGTCGAGAAGCGCGTACCGACCGCGCTCTTGCCGGAGCTCGGGAAATTGGCCGGGACGCTGGGGCTCGAGCGGCCTTCCGGGCTCGAGCGGCTCGTCCCCTTGCTCGAGGACTTCGCGGGGATTCCCGCCGCCGCCTTGCCGTCCGATCTGAAGGCCGAGCTCCGCCCGTATCAACGCTTCGGCGTCGACTGGCTGATGTTCTTGCGCGAGGCGGGGCTCGGCGCGGTGCTCGCCGACGACATGGGTCTCGGCAAGACGCTGCAGACGATCTGCGTCCTGCACGGCAAGGCGCTCGTCGTGTGCCCGAAGAGCGTCGTCTACAACTGGATGGACGAGATCCGGCGGTTTCGTCCCGGCTTGCGCATCGCCGTCTATCACGGCGTGAAGCGCGAGCTCGCCGACGAGGCCGACGTGACGCTGACGACGTACGCGACGCTGCGCTCGGACACGAGCGAGCTGACGGCGCGCCGCTGGGACGTGATCGTGTTGGACGAGGCGCAGGCGATCAAGAACGCGGAGAGTCAGACGGCGCGCGCCGCGTTCCAGCTCCCGGGCGCGTTTCGCGTGGCGCTGAGCGGCACGCCCGTCGAGAATCGTCTGGAAGAGCTCTGGAGCGTGATGAACTTCGCGAACCCCGGCTTGCTCGGAAAGAAGAGTAACTTCTCCGAGCAGTACGTGGGTCCGATCGCCGTCGGGCAAGCCGACGCGGCGGAGCGGCTGCGCTCGAGGATTCGGCCGTTCGTGTTGCGACGCATGAAGCGCGACGTGACGCCGGAGCTCCCGCCCCGCACCGACAGCGTGCTCTACGTCGAGCTGGACGCCGGCGAGCGCAGCGTCTACGACGCCGTGCGCGCCGCGACCAAGAAGGACGTGGCCGAACGCCTGGGCCACGGCGACAGCGTGCTGGCCGCGCTCGAAGCTCTCTTGCGTCTGCGTCAGGCCTCCTGCCACGCGGGACTCGTCCCCGGACAGGAAGCCGATCGCTCCTCCAAGATCGACCGCCTGCTCGAGACGCTCGAAGAAACCGTCGCCGACGGGCACAAGGCGCTCGTCTTCTCTCAATGGACCGGGCTGCTCGATCGGGTCGAACCGCACCTTCACGCGGCCGGCATCGCCTTCAATCGGCTCGACGGGTCCACCCGCGATCGGCGCGAGGTCGTGAACGAATTCCAGAGCGCCGGCGGTCCTCCCGTCATGCTCGTATCCCTGAAAGCGGGCGGAACCGGCCTGAACCTGACCGCCGCCGACCACGTCTTCCTGCTCGATCCGTGGTGGAATCCCGCCGTGGAAGATCAGGCCGCCGATCGCGCCCACCGCATCGGCCAGGATCGGCCCGTGATGGTCTACCGCATGGCGGCGAAGGACACGGTCGAAGAGCGCATTCTCGCGCTCCAGCTGAAGAAGCGCGCGCTGTCGGACGTGGCGCTCGGCGACGCGAATCAGGCAGTGTCGCTCACGCGCGCGGAGCTGATGGCGTTGCTCGAGTGAGGGCTCGGTGACCGCGATGTACGACGTAAGACGCCTGGACGTGCAGGAGTTCGCGAGCAGGGTCGTGCCGTTCCTCGCGGAGCGCGAGGTCGAGTACAACCTCTTGATCGGAATCAGCGCGCGCTTGGCCGAACAGCCCGAAGACGCTCGCGGAGCCGTGTTCGCTGCGGTCGAAGCCGGCGGGAGGCTCGTGGGAGCGGTGTTGCGCACGCCCCCGCAACTCCCGATCGTCACGCGCCTCGAGCCGGGCGCCGCGCGGGCCGTCGCGCGTTTTCTCGCCAGCGTGGGCGACGTGCCCGACGGAGCGATCGCTCCCGAAGAACACGGCCGCGAGCTCGCTCGCGCGCTCGCCGAGCTCCGAGGCGGCAACGTCGAGCTCACGTCCGACGAGATCGTCTACGAGCTCACCGAAGTTCGAAGACCACGGCAACCGTCCGGTTTCGCGCGACCCGCCGCGCCGGAAGACGCCGCGATCGTGCAGGAATTCGTGGCTCATTTCTTCCGGGAGGTCGAGCTGCCGCACCCGCCGCCGCCGGAGGTGCTCACCGAGCGCATCTTGCGCGAGCAAACCGCGCTCCTCTGGGACGACGGAGGCGTGCGTTCGCTCGCGTGCCGCGCGCGCTACACCACGACCGGCGCCGCGATCGCTCCCGTCTACACACCGCCCGAAGCGCGCGGGCGCGGCTACGCCAGCGCCGTCACGGCCGAGCTTTGCGAGCGGCTCCTCGGCGCGGGCCGGCGCTTCGTGTGCCTGCACGCCGAACGCTCGAATCCCGTTTCGAACCGCATCTACCGGGCGATCGGCTTCCGGGAAGTCTCGACCAACCGCGTCTGGACCCTGCGCTGACGGACGCTTACACTGCGGCATCACCACTCGCGTCCTGTTCATTCGCCACGGTGCGACCGTCCTGTCCGCGGAAGATCGCTTTGCGGGTTCGACCGACGTCGACCTCTCCGAAATCGGCAAGGACCAGGCTCGGAGCCTGGGCGCGCGCCTCGCGACCGAACCGCTGAGCGCCGTCTACGCGAGCCCGCTCCGGCGCGTGCGCGACACGGCGGCATTCGTCGCGGACCCGCACGGACTCGAACCGATCGTGCGCGACGGCCTGCGTGAAATCGCCCACGGCCGCTGGGAGGGACTCACCCGAGCGGACGTGGAGGCGCGCTTTCACGACGAGTACGCCGCGTGGGACGCCGATCCCTTGACCTTTGCTCCCCAGGGCGGCGAATCGGGAATCGCCGTCCTGGCGAGAGCTCTCCCCGTGCTGCGTGAAATCGTCGAAAGCTGCGCGGGCAAAGTCGTCGCCGTCGTCTCGCACAAAGCCACGATTCGCCTACTCCTCTGCAGCGTCCTCGGCATCGACGCTCGCGGCTACCGCGATCGCCTCGACCAGTCCCCCGCCTGCCTCAACGTCGTCGACTTCAAAGATCCCGTCCACGCGCGGTTGATGCTGTTCAACGACACCTCCCACTACGCAGCGCAACCGCGTCGCGCCGAAGCGCAACTCTCGAAGTGGTGGAGCGGCTAGAGCAGCGCAAACGAGATAGCGGCAATTTTCAACGTGGGCGCTGCACTAGCGCGGACGCGCAGCGGACGCGGGGTCTGGGGCGAAAGCCCCAGCGAAACGATTGGGGCACGCCCTGCGAAGCAGGGCCAACCATCGCTTGCGA
>DASXWF010000085.1:0-2388 GCA_036503835.1 Polyangiaceae bacterium
GGCGGGGGCGGCGGGGGCGGCGGGGGCGGCGGCTCCTTCGCGAGCGCGACGGTGTGCTTGAGCTTGTCGCCACCCTTCACGTCGAGGTCGAGGTCCTTGGGCAGGTAGCCGGGAGCGGACACCGTCACGCGGTGCTTGCCCGGCGTCAGCTTCAGCGTGACGGGTGCCCCCGGTGCGCTTTCCGGGCCGCCCGGGCCGGCCGGCGTGGCCGGAGCCGGAGCGGTGCCCGGAGCTGCGGGTTCCGTGCCGGTGGCAGGGGCTGCCCCGGATTGCGGAGCGCCGTCGACGCTCACGCTGGCGTTTGAAGGTGTCGTTTCGATGACGACCTCCGCGACGAGCGTCGCTTTGAGCGCTTCGATGCGACTCTTGGCCTCCTGGACCTTCGCGTCCCCCGCCTTGGCAGCGTTGGGATTGTCCAGAAAGGTCTGGTAGGCGATGATGGCTTCTTCGGTCTTGTTCTGCGCGTCGATGCTCTTCGCGATCCAGTAGTCGGCGTGCGGCGACGGAATCGCCTCGTTGGCCTTCTGGAAGGAGGACTGCGCGACCGCGAAGTTGCCGGCGGCGAACGCCTTCTCACCCTCGCCGTAGGATTTGCGCGCGGCATCGCGCTCTTTCTTCGTCGGCGGCTTGGCGGCTGGAGCGGGCTTGGCCGCTGCGCTCGTGTCCGCAGGTTTCGCGCTCGCGTCCGCCGGCTTGGCGGGAGCAGCGGACGGCTGGGCACCCGCGCCGGGTGCCGGAGCCGCGCCGGTCGTGACGGGCTTCGGGCTGCCCTGTGCGAACGCCGGCGAACCCTCGGTCATGATCGAACCGAACCCGGCGATGAGTCCGATTGCGAGGTGCGCCGAAAGACTCTTGAGGAACATTGAAAGACCTCCGCTGCCCGGGGAAACGGGGAGCGCCTAGCAGGCTAGTCCGCTCCGAGCCGCCCGTACAAGCCCGGATTCGCCTATAGTGCTCTCGGGGTTGCCCCCGGCCGGGCCAGCCACCTTCATGCCGCCGTCCTCCTCCGGTTCCGACAGCGACGCTGCCTCGAGCGGGGTTCGGAATACGACCGCCAGCTCGGCACCGGGCGGTCACCTGCCGGCCACCACTGCGCGCCGTACCCTGCCGCCGCCCGACTGGCCGGGTCGCGAAGGCCCGCGATCGGCCGGCTCGCTCGCGCTCGAGCGCTACGAGCTCTTGGGAGCGGTGGCGCGCCGCAGCGGTCCGCGCGCGGAGCTCGCGTCGCTCTTCGCCCGGCTCGAGAACTCCGGCGGCGACGAGGAGCTCGAGCGTTCTGCCGCGACGGCGCTGGCCCGCGCGCTGGCGACGCGCGGCACGGAGCTCGACGCGGCGACGCGCCTGGGCCGGCGAGCGCTGTTGCTCGGCGAGGATCCGCTGCTGCGCGAGGAGCTCGCCGGTTGGTTCGTCTCCCTCGGTGAGCCGGCGCTCGCGGCGGCGACGCTGATGCCGCTCGTGCCCGAGCGGGGCGGCGCCGAAGTCGCGACGCTGCTCGTGCGCATCGGCGTGTTGCTGGCTCGCGCGGGCGAAGCGCGCGCTGCGAGCGACGCCTTCGCGGACGCAGCGGCGGCCGACCCTAGCGATCCCGTCTCGCTCGAAACGCGCGCGTCGCTCGCGGCCTGGGCGCCCGAAGCTTTCGGCCGGGAGCAGGCCGCCGATGCTTACCTCGCGGCAGCCGAGCGGCGTGAAGCTCGCGGCGAACGACCGGCGGCGTTCGAGGACCTGATGCGCGCGTTCGAGATGGATCCGGCGCATCCGCGCGCCGCCGAGCAGCTTTCGCAGTCGTTGCTCGGGCGCGGCCGCAGCGGCGCCGCCGACGAGGTGCGGCGCGAACACGCGGACGCGCTCGTCCAGGCGCGACGCTCGGCGCACGTACGCCGCATGCGCCAGGCGGTCAAGGACGGCGACTTGCCGCGGGCGCTCGGGGCGGCCCTCGACGCGCGCCTCGACGCCGAGCTCGACCTCGTGAGCGTGCTCGCGGCGATCGATCCCGTGGACGGCTCCGAGGAAGCGCCGCTCGGCATCGACAGCCTGCTCGAGCGCGCGAACCTGCACGAGCTGCTCGCGGCGCGCGTCGAGATCGCGTCCGATTTCCTGGCGGGCCGCGAGCGCGCGCGCGCGTGCGTGGCGCTCGGCAGGCTGTACGCGGGGCCCCTCGGCCAGCCCGAGCGCGCGCTGGACGCCTGGATCGACGCCGTCGTCGCCGACCCCGGCTGCGAGCCCGCACGCGAGGCGCTGAGGCGCCACGGCGTCGTGGCGCGCGACTACGGGCCGCTGGTCGAAGCGCTCGTGCGGGTCGGCGAGGCGAAGGCCCTCGGCGCGCTGCCCGAGCGCATCGCGTGCCTGCGCGAGCTCGCGAGTCTCGCCGAGGAGCGCCTCGGCGATCCC
>DASXWF010000086.1:0-11577 GCA_036503835.1 Polyangiaceae bacterium
GTACTCGCGGACGGCCACGCTGCTCGCGACGCTCGGACGCGTCTACGGTGAGGACAAGCTGCTCGCCGCGCTCGGGCGCTACGCGCGCGCGCAACGTTTCGGCCATCCCGATACGCGCGCCCTCGCCGCGGCGCTCGAGCAGGAGCTCGGCGCCCAGGCGGCGCGCGCGTTCGTGCTCGGGATCGGCGAGCGCGGGCGCGTCGACTACTTGGTGCGCGACCTCGAGAACGCCCTCGAGCGCTCGCCGGGCGGCGTGTTCGACGTCGAGAGCGGACGCGAGACGCGAAAGGCTCGGAGCGGCGCCGAGACCTTCTGGCGCGGTCGAGCCGCCGTGTTCCGGCACGGAAACCTGGTGTTCCCCGTCGACATCGAGCTCGTGGGCGCGGACGGGACGCGGCGCCGCCAGCGCTGGGACGGGCGCGACGCGTTCCGCGTGGTCGAGTGGCGCGAGCGCACGCCGCTCGCGTACGTCGTCGTCGATCCGGAGCGGCGCGTGCTCTGCGACGACGACCTGCTCAACAACGCCGTGGCCGCCGAAACGGCGCTGCCGCGCCGCGTGCTCGAGCGCTCGCTGTATGCGGCCGAGCTCCTGTTCGCGGGGTTTGCGCCGTGAACGGCCGCCTGCTCGCCGTCTGCCTCGACTACGCCGCACGCGCGGCGGCGAGCCTTTTGTTCGCGCTGCCGGTCGTCGCGCTCGTCGCGGGGACCGGCGTCGGGCGCTTTCCCGAAGGGGACCGCCTGCTGTTCGAGCCGGGTGCGCTCGTCGCGAGTGAAGTCGTGCACAAGCTCGTGCCGGCGCTCGGGACGGCGCTCTCCACGTCTTTCGTCGCGTTCGTCGTGCTGGCCGCGCTGCTGGTCGTTCCGCACGCCGCCGTGCTGAGCGCCCTCGCCGAGACGGGCCGCCTCGAGGCAAAGACGCTGTGGGGCCGCGCCCTCTCCAGCGTGCCGGCGCTGCTCTTGCTCACGGGCGTCGCGCTGCTCGCCCAGGTGCTGCTGCTCGCGCTTTCGAGCGGCATCGCGAGCTTCGCCCGCGGGGCGCTGGCGAGCTCTCCGAGACTCGCGGACGGGGTGTTTCTCGCCGTGATTGGCGGCGGCGCGCTGCTCGCGCTCGGCGTCGGGGTGGCGCGCGACGTGGCTCGCGCGAGCGCCGTGCAGCGCGGCTCCGACGGCCGCTCCGCGCTCGTCGCGATTCCGGCGCTCTTGCGCGGGCGCGCGCCGCTGCTGCTGCAGGTCTTCGCGACGCGCGCTGCCGCCGGCTGCGTGTTGCTCGTCGCGACGGCCTTCGCGTGCGGCCTGGTCGACGTGGGCAGGCCGGGCAATCACCGGTTGGCCCTGGTCGCCTTCCTGCACCAGGCGGCGGCGCTCGGCGTCGCCGCGCTCCGGGTGAGCTGGTTCCGCGCGACGCTCGACCCGGCACTCCCGAGCAGGTAAGGATTCCTCACGTGTCGAAATCCGCCGAAACCCAGCGCCGGCGCGTGCTTCTGGTCGTGGGCGCGGCCGCTGAAACCGAGGCGCTGCTGCCCGAGCGGCTCGACGGCGAGCTGATCGAGGCGTGCTCGGTGAGCGATCCCGATCTCGCGCTCGCGGCGCTCGAGCGCACGCCGGCCGACGCGGTCCTCGTCGAGGCGCAGGCGGGCCAGCCGTTGCCGTTCGCGTTCCTGAAGGCCGCGCTCGAGCGCTGGCCGGGGTTGCCGGTGCTGCTCGCGGCCGACGCGCTCGATGCGGGCCAGGTCGCCGAAGCGGTGGCGCTCGGAGCGAGCGATCTCCTGCTGCGGCCGCTCGCGGAGCGCGAGCTCGAGCTCGCTCTGCGAAAATCCCTGATCGCGGCAGCGCGCAGCGCCGCGGCCCCGCCGCCGCCCCGGGCCGAGAGCGGCATGGTGTTCGGGCACGCGCCCGCGATGAAGGCGGTGCGCGAACTCGTCGAGCAGGTCGCGCCGGCCCAGTCCACGCTGCTCGTACGCGGCGAGAGCGGCACGGGCAAGGAGCTCGTCGCGCGCGCGGTGCACCGGCAAAGCCTGCGCGCGGACCGGCCTTTCATCAAGATCGACTGCACGTCACTGCCCGAGAACCTGATCGAGAGCGAGCTCTTCGGCTACGAGAAGGGCGCGTTCACCGGCGCGCTCTCGCAGAAGCTCGGCCGCGTGCAGCTCGCCGACACGGGCACTCTGTTCCTGGACGAGATCGGCGATCTGGCTCTGCCCCTCCAGGCCAAGCTGCTGCGCCTGCTGCAAGATCGCGAGTTCGAGCGACTCGGCGGCAGGCACACGCTGCGGGTGGACGTGCGGGTCGTCGCGGCCACGCATCGCGACCTCGAGACGATGGTGGAGCGCGGCACGTTCCGGCAGGATCTGTTCTACCGGCTGAACGTGGTGCCGATCTGGCTGCCGCCGCTCCGGGCACGGCGAGCCGACATCCCCGAGCTCGCCGAGCACTTCTGCGCCGAGATCGCTCGAGGCCTGGGCAAGCCGGGCCTTCGTTTCGACGGCGGCGCGCTGCGGCTCCTCGCGAGTCAGCGCTGGCCCGGCAACGTGCGGCAGCTGCAAAACTTCGTGGAACGAGTGGTCGTGATGTGCCGGGGCGCCACGCTGACCGAAGCGGACGTCCGGGGCGAGCTCGACCGTCCCGTGCGCTTTGCGACCGAAACCGGAACGGTAGGCGGCGACGCCGCGGGTGGCGCCGGTGCCCCCGGCGAGCCCGTGCGAGCCTCGCTCGCGGATGCCGGCGGCGCCGGGCTCCGCCTCGACGAGGCGCTGCGTGGAGCCGAACGCCAGGCCCTGCTGCGCGCGCTCGAGCACTCCGGAGGCAACCGCAGCGCCGCGGCGCGCCTGCTCGGCGTGTGCCGGGCGACGCTGTACACGAAGCTCGCCGAGCACGGCCTCGCGAATGAGGGGACGCCGCCGGCAACCCCCGGCGGCTGACCTCGGACTACACTGCGTTCGACGTGGAACCGCCGCACTCGGGGTCACTCGCCGCACGCGGCTATCGCCTGACGCGCCTGATCGGCGAAGGCGGCATGGGCGACGTCTGGGAGGGTGTTCACGCGGAGAGCGGGCGCGAGGTCGCGATCAAGCGGCTCCGCCACTCCCACAGCGGCGCCCCGGACGCCCGCGCGCGGGCGCGCTTCGTGCTCGAAGCCAAGGCCGCGCTCGCCGTGGAACACCCGAACGTGGTGCGCATCCTCGAGTTCGTCGCCGCCGAGGCCGAGCCGCCCGCGATCGTGATGGAACTGCTCGCCGGTGAGACGCTCTGGAAACGCCTCGAGCGCGAACCGATGTTGAGCGTCGAGCACACCGCCCGGATCCTCTTGCCGGTGCTCTCCGCGGTCGGCAGCGCGCACGCGCGCGGGATCGTGCACCGCGATCTCAAGCCCGCGAACGTCTTCCTCGAGTCCCGCTCGAGCGGGCCGGCGCCCGTGAAGGTGCTCGATTTCGGCATCGCCAAGTGGCACGCGGAGCGCCCGGCAGGCACGTCGCAGCTCACCGACACCGGTTCGACGCTCGGCACGCCGTATTACATGGCGCCCGAGCAGGCGCTCGGAGCCCGCAGCATCGACCACCGCGCAGACATCTGGTCGCTCGGCGTGGTCCTCTACGAATGCCTGAGCGGCATGCGCCCGATCGAGGGCGAGAACGCGGCGCGCATCGTCGAGCGGCTGCTCGTCACGGGCATCATCCCCATCGAGCGCGTGCGGCCCGACCTGCCGCCGGAGCTCGCGACGCTGGTCGGCCGGATGCTCAAGCGCGAGCTCGACCAGCGCACCGCCGACCTGCGCGAAGTGTTCGGCGTGCTCCGCGCGTTCACCGACGCGGAGCCGCGGGAATTCTAGCCCGACGCGAGCTCGATCGCGCGCCGGTACACCTGAGCGTAGCGGCGTGCCGCGCGGTCCCAGCCGAGGTCGAGCCGCATCACGCGGCGGCGCAGGCGAGCCCAGGCCTCTTCCTCGGCGTAGGCCGAAAGCGCCCGCTCCACCGCGCCCACCAGCTCCTCGGCGCTCGAGCGATCGAACAGGAACCCGGTGCCCGTATCGAGCGACGGCTCGCAGTCGACGACCGTGTCGCGCACGGCGCCCGCCGATAGCGCGACGGGAAGGACGCCGTAGCGCTGCGCGACCAGCTGCGCGGTCGTGGCGGGCGCGCGCTGCTCGACGACGAGCGCGAGATCGGCGGCCGCGTGCAGGCGCCGGATCTGGGCGTCGTCCGGGCGCTCGACGAACGCCAGCGACTCGGGGCGATCGCCGCGCGCGGCGCGGAAGGCGTCGGCGAGCTCGGAGTCGCCCTCGCCCGCCACGATCAGCGAGAGGTTCTGGCGCAGGAGCTCGGGGAGCGCGGCCAGCACGACGTCCGCGCCGTGCTCGCGATCGAGCGGGGCGGCGAACACCGCGAGCGGACGCGAAATGTCGAGATCCAGCCGCAGCTGCCGCAACATCGCGCCCTTGGTGCGGGCCTTGCCGTAGGGGTCCTCGGCGTCGTAGCGGGCGTCCAGGGCCGGGTCGATGGCGGGGTTGTACACGGCGTAGTCGATGCCGCTCGCGATGCCGACGACCGGCTCCGGCAGGCCGGCGAAGCTCGCGGCGAGGGGGCCGCTCGCCCGTTCCTCAGCGAGCTCGGCCGCGTAGCTCGTGGACGGCGTGACGACCGCGCGGGCGCCGCCGAGCGCGGCCTGCAGCGCCGAGTAGCGGCCGGCGACCGCAAAGCGCGCGCGCAAGCCGGGGTCGAGCGCGGAGGCCGCGCCCGCTTCGACGAAGCCGGCCCGCCGTGCGTCGTAGGTCGTGAGCACGACGGGTATCGGTAGCTCGAGCTGCGCCGCGATCAGCCCTCCGGACCAGTCGTGCGCGTGGATCACGTCGAGCGCCTGCTGATCGCGGCGCTGGCGCGCCAGCGCGGCCGCCGCCCGCCCGAGCGCCAGGTAGTGCTCGACCGCCCGCGTGTCGAGCTCGGCGCGGGAGTCGCGCAGCCCGAGATCGAGGTGCGGCAGGTCGAACAGGCAGAGCTCGACTCCCGAGGAGAGCTGCCCGTCGTACACGGTGACCTCACCGCCCGGGACCGGAAGGGGCGTGAGCCGGCGCGCGACGAGCAGGCCATGCGCTTCGAACGACCCGTAGCGCGGCAAGGCCACGGTCACGCGGTGACCGAGCTGTCGAAGCACTTTGGCGAGCGCCGGAATCGCGTCTGCCGCTTCCGTCGAGCGCTCGTAGGGGCCGAGCTCGGCCGCAACCATCAAAACATCCATGGGAGCGGGCCCGTCTACACCCGGAAGCGCTCGAAACCAAGCCGGGCGATGTGCACGCCACAAAGCCCGGGGCGGTGCGAAGGAGCGCCGGGCCCGGGCTCGGGCTCGGGCTCGGGCCGGGGGGGCCGGCACCTTTCCACGGGCGATGGCGAAAGCGGCCCGGCGGGTGTATGCCGCTCTCCCCCATGGACGATCTGGTCGCGAAAGCCGCGGTTTTGCACGAAGCGCTGCCGTACATCCGGCGCTTTCAGGGGCGTACGTTCGTCGTGAAGTACGGCGGACACGCGATGGAGAACGAGGAGCTCAAGGAGAGCTTCGCGCGCGACGTGTGCCTGCTCCGCTACGTCGGCATCCGTGTGGTGGTCGTGCACGGCGGCGGCCCTCAGATCAACCGCATGCTCGAGCGCGTCGGCATCACCTCCACCTTCACCGGCGGCCTCCGCATCACCGACGACCGCACGATGGAGATGGTGGAGATGGTGCTGGGCGGCGGAGTCAATCAGGAGATCGTCGGGCTCATCTGCCGGCACGGGGGACGCGCGGTCGGCCTCTCCGGCATGGATGACCGCTTTCTGGTCGGCAAGCGCCTCGAGCGCGTGCCGGCGAAGGACGAGCACGGCGCGCCGATCCTGGTCGATCTCGGGCGCGTGGGAGAGGTCGTGCACGTCGAGACGGGCGTCGTCGACCAGCTCACCTCGAGCGGTTTCATCCCCGTGATCGCGCCGATCGCCGTCGATTCCAACGGCATTTCGCTGAACGTCAACGCCGACACCGCGGCGGGCGCGATCGGCGGCGCGCTGCGCGCGACCAAGATGCTGCTCATGACCGACGTGGACGGCGTGAAGACCAAGGACGGCGAGGTGCTGTCCTCGCTCGACACGCCCGAAGCGGAGCGGCTGATCGAAGAGGGCGTGATCACGGGCGGCATGATTCCGAAGGTGCGCTGCGCGCTCGAAGCCGTGCAGTCGGGCGTCGAGCAGGTGCACGTGATCGACGGCCGCCGCCGGCACGCGCTCCTGCTCGAGATCTTCACCGACCGCGGCATCGGCACGGAGATTCGCCGCGCGACGCGGCGCGATTCCCCGGCCTGACATGGCCAAACCACCGCGCGGCGAGCCTCGGCCGGAACGCCCGCCCGGCGTTCCCGAGGGCGCGATCGTCCGCGTGATGCGCGTGCCGAGCGAGGCCTCGGGCCAGCGCCTGGACGTGTTCGTGCGGCACGAGCTCCGCAACACGAGCCGCACGCGCGCTCAGCGCATCATCGAGAAGGGCGCCTTCGACGCGAGCGGCCGGCGCCTGCGCTCGAACGATCGCGTGCGCGGCGGCGATCGCGTCGTGCTCTGGCGCGAGCCGTTCGAGGGCGACGAAGAACAGCCGCCCTTGCCGGTGCTGTTCGAGGACGCTCACCTGCTCGTGATCGACAAGCCGCCGCTCGTCGCCGTGCACCCGACCGCGCGCTACCACAAGCACACCGTCATCGAGCGCCTGCGCAGCGAGCGCCCGCACGAATTCCTGACGCTGATTCATCGCCTGGATCGCGACACCAGCGGCATCCTCCTGATCGCGCGCACGAGCGAGTCCGAGCGCGCCTTCAAGCGCGTGCTCGAGGATCGCACGCTCGGGCGCGGCGGCCCCGTCGCGATCACCAAGAGCTACCTCGCGATCACGCGCGGCGTTCCGGCGAACGGCTTTCTGGAACGGCCGCTCGAGCTCGATTCCGACAACCCGCTCCGCGTCAAGATGCGCGTGGCGGCTCCGGGAACCGGCCTCGAAGCCCGCACCGAGATCGAGGTCCTCGAGACCCGCGGCGGCTACGCACTCGTGCGCGCGGGCTTGCACACCGGGCGCCAGCATCAGATCCGCGTCCATCTTTCGGCGGAAGGGACGCCCGTGGTGGGCGACAAGCTCTACGGTCCCGACGAGCGCCTGCTCGCTCGCGCCGCGGACGGCGAGCTCACGCCCGAGGACCGGGTCGCGCTCGAGCTGCCCCGGCACGCGCTCCACGCCCACCGCTACGCCCTCCGGCATCCCGTGACGGGCGCCCTCCTCGACCTCACCTCCCCGCTGCCCGCCGACCTGGAAATGTTCTTTCGCGGCGTTCCCGCGTGACGCGTACGTCCCGGGTGCCGTCGCGCGCTGCCCCAATGCCGTGGCGGATGACTCCGTCTTTCTCGGGAACCTTTCGAATGCACTTTACTCCATGGGTTGGCAGCACAAAACCTTCTCGAGAATGTCCAATCCGGAGCTGCCGTTCGGGGTCCAGGGTTCGTCCGAGCTTTCCGACGAGGAGGTGCTGGAGCGCGTCCGTGCCGGGGAAATCGACCTCTTCGAAGTCGTCATGCGCCGCTACAACCAGCGGCTCTACCGCACCGTCCGCGCCATCCTGCGGGAGGACGACGAGTCGGTGGACGTCATGCAGGAGGCTTACGTCAACGCGTACGCTCACCTGGGCGACTTTTCCGGTCGCGCGCGCTTCTCGACCTGGCTCACCCGCATCGCCGTCCATGAAGCGCTCGCGCGGCTGCGCAAGCGACGGCGCGTCGAGCCGCTCGAAACTGCCGATCCAGGCGATCTGACGATGGCCTCACTCTCTCCCGGCCCAGAAGACAATGCCAGCGACGGCGAGCTCCGCGTTTTTCTGGAGGCCGCCATCGACGAGTTGCCGGAAGCGTTTCGCACCACCTTCGTGCTCCGTTCGGTCGAGCACCTGAGCGTGGCCGAGACCGCCGAGATCCTCGGCATCCCGGAAGAGACGGTGAAGACGCGCCACCACCGCGCGCGCGAGCGGCTGCAGAACAGCCTGACCAACCGTGTGGGCACGACGCTCCCGGGTCTGTTCGGTTTTCACCGCCCGCGCTGCGACCTCGTCGTCGCCAACGTGCTCGCCCGCATTCGGGAGCCGGGATGAGCCTCTCGGCCGAATGGACGAGCCGCGCCGGGGACGTCGACCTCGCGGCCGAAGCACCGCTGCCGACGCGACACGGCGAGTTCCGGACCATCGTGTTTCGTCACCGCCACGACCCGCAGAAGGAGCACGTCGCGCTCGTGAAGGGGGACGTGCGCGGCGATCAGGTGCTCACCCGCATCCATTCGGAGTGCCTCACGGGCGAAGTGCTCGGTTCGCTCAAGTGCGACTGCGCGCCTCAGCTCGAAGGGGCCCTGGAGCGCATCGCCGCCCTTGGCCGCGGACTGGTCGTCTACTTGAGGCAAGAGGGACGCGGGATCGGACTGGCCAACAAGGTTCGCGCCTATGCGCTGCAGGCGCGCGGGTTCGACACGGTCGACGCGAACCTGGCGCTGCACTTGCCGGAGGACGCGCGCCGCTACGACGCGGCGGCCGCGCTCCTCGAACGACTCGGCGTGAGCGGCGTGCGCCTGCTCACGAACAACCCCGAAAAAGTGCGGGCGCTCTCGGCGCTCGGCATCCCCGTGCGCGAGCGCGTGCCCCACGTGGTCGACGCTCACCCGCTCGCGCAAGCCTACCTCGAGACCAAGCGGCTTCGTATGCAGCACGCACTACCTCAGAATCTTGGAGATCCATCGTGAACCATCGCCTGCTTTCCCTGGTTGCCTTCTCCGCCCTCGCCGTCGCTTGCGGCGGCAGTGCTCCCCCGCCAGAAACGCCGCCGGCCGCCCCGGAGCCGCCCCCCGCCGAGCCGGCGCCTGCCGCCGAAGCGCCTCCGGCCGAAGCGCCGGCTGCACCCGCTGCCGAAGCACCGAAGAGCAACCCGTTTCAGGATCAGGTCGCGGCCGGACAGGCCCTGTACGGCAAGCACTGCGCGGAGTGCCACGGCCCCTCCGGCAACGACGGCAAGGCCCCACCCGTGGTCGGTCTCGACAAGGGTGCGCTACCGCTCGACCCGCCGAAGAAGTCGAAGTCCCGCAAGACTCAGTTCAAGACCGTGGGCGACGTCGCCGACTACGTGGTCAAGAACATGCCGCCGAAGACTCCGGGTAGCCTGACCGCGGACGAGTACTTCGCCATCCTCGCGTTCGATCTGCACGCGAACGGCATCGACCTCGACAAGAAGCTCGACGGCCCCCTCGCCGCTTCGCTCGAGATTCCGCGCAAGAAGTGAGGGTTCCCGGGGGCAACGCCGGCGCCCGAACAGGTGTTGCTTCGTTCGGGCGCCCCATGCGGTAGATTGGGGAGCTCATGTCGCGCCACCCGGAAGCCCGACTGAACGCGACAGCGTTGCTCTCGCTGCTGGCCGGGATTTTCGGCACGCTGTGCTTCTTCTGGGGCATCGGTGGCGTCGGGGCGATCATCCTCGGCATCGTCGGGCACGGCGAGATCCGCCGCTCGGAAGGGCGCCAGTACGGCGAGGGTTTCGCGATCGCGGGCATCGTCCTCGGGATCCTCCACCTCGTGGCCATCGTGATTGGCTTCGCCGCCCTCTTTGCATTTTCCGCGCGCCCCGGCGGCTTCGCCGGTTCGACGCCCCCCACCCCACCGGCCGGTTTCGTGCCGCCGGTTGCGACCAAACCGCCGCCGAGCCCGCCTCCCGCCGATCAGCCCGGTGCCGCAACCCGCGAGACCGGCACCCGTTCGACTCGCTTCGGCGGCGTCACCCTGGTCGATCCGGGCAGCGATCCTGGAACACTCCAGGCCCTGGTGCAGGGCGAGCTCGCGCAGGCCAGCGCCTCGAATCAGAAACTGGTGCTCTGGGTGAGCCAGCCCGACTGCGCGCCGTGCACCGGGGTGTCGGTCGCCCTCGCGCACCCCCGCGTGCAGGCGAGCCTCGACGGGGTGCGCCTCGTGCGCGTCGACTCCCGCGATTTCCAGGTCGAGCTCGTGCGCCGGGGCATTCCCGTAGACGTCCTACCGGGGTTTGCCTTGCTCGGCGGCCGGGGCGAGCCGGTGGACTACGTCAACGGCGGTGAATGGGATGCCGACATCCCCGAAAACATCGCCCCTGTCCTCGGAAGCTTCGTCAAGGGTACCTACCGAAAGCGCCGCAATCCCTGGCGGGGACCGGTGCGGGCGGACGAGACGGCGCTATGAGGCGCACCTTTCCTCAGCTTAAACCGATGCCTTCCAGGGCCGTATCTCCGCCGATCTCCCTGGCAAATACGACGGCACTGGAAATCGAACCCGACCGAGTTACTATCCGGCCCCATCCATGGTGATGAGCTCGCAGCGTCTAGCCACCCCGCTTCCTGTCGGTACCCAAGTCGCCCCCGGCACGCTCCGGGCCCGCCTGGAGGAAGTGCGCTCCCGAGGCGAGCGGCTCAACCTGAAGCAAGCCGTCGGGATCGTCGTCCCGCTGTGCGTCGAGGTCGCCGATCTCCACCGAGCGGGACACCGGCTCTACGTGCACCCGTCGAGTCTCGTCGAGAACGAGTACGGCTTCTATAACCTCTCGCTCGAGCTCGCGCAGAAGCCGCCGATCCTGCCCCGCGACAAGGCCTGCATGGCCCCCGAGGAGCGCAGCGGCCAACCCGGTGCCGCCCGCGCCAGCGTGTTCGCCGTCGGCGCGATCCTCTACGAGCTCGTGACCGGACTGTCCCTCGGCCCGGGCATGCGCCGTCCGAGCGAGGTCGTGAGCGCCCTACCCCAGAACTTCGAGGCCGTGCTGGCGAAGGCGCTCGTCGCCGACCCCGCGCACCGCCCGGACGATCTGAACGCGCTCGCCCAGGCTCTGCACCAATTCGCCCCGCCCGGAACCCTCGCGCCACCCCCGCCCGCCGACGTGTCCCGCCTCGACCACGATTCGAACTTCGAGGTCGACCTACGGATGTCGATGCTGCCCCCGGAGGATCTGCCCGCGCAGCTCAGGGCCCGCGCCATGCCGGCGGCGGCCCCCGCGTCGAAGCCCAGCATATCCCGCCCGGTGGACGCGACGACCGAGCTCGCCTCGCTGAAGTCCCGGCTCGAGTCGGATCCGCGCCCGCGCTACGTCGTCGTGAAGGACGGCATGGATCACGGGCCGTTCAACGCCGTCGAGCTCCTCCAGCAGATCGCGAGTCACACCTTCGTCGAGACCGACATCATCCGTGACTCGCTGAGCAACGACGAGCGCTCGATCAAGGACTGGGACGAATTTGCGCCGTTCGCCGAGCATGCGCGCCTGCACCGCGACATCAAGGCCGAGAAGGCGGCGATCGATCGCGTCGTGGTTCAGGAGAGCCGCAGCACCCGGGGCAAGACCATCTTCGGGCTGGCGCTGCTCGGCGCCTTCCTCGCGGCAGGGGCGGTTTGGTTTTTGACCAAGCGCGGCGCCAAGAAGGACGAGGTCGAGATGCTCGACGACACGATGTCGAACATCGAGGTCGACGGCGGCCTGAACGCCTCGGGCAAGCGCGCCGGCGGCGGAGGCAAACGCGTGGTCGGGCGCGGTCCGGGCG
>DASXWF010000087.1:0-1810 GCA_036503835.1 Polyangiaceae bacterium
TAAACTCTACCATGACGAAGCGCTGCCAGCGAAGCCTGGCGCCGGCGCTCCCGAGCCTCAGGTTACCCGTGCTCGTAGGCGCGCGCGTCCGCGTGATGCGGCCCTGCACCACAACATGGTGCGGCTTAGTGCGAAACGCCAAGTATCGGATACCTGGTGCCACGTGGTGCCACCACGCGGCCCGCTATCTCGAAGAATGGCGGGACTTCGCGGCACATGGCGGCACGAGAGCCCGCCCATCTTTGAATTTCTAATCCACTGGTCAGGGGTTCGACGGGGGTCGCCGCTGGGCCGACGGCTCGAATCCCTTCGGGCGCGCAACGAAACTCAGCGAGGAATTGGCTGGGGCAGCGTCCCGCCCTCGTCACACCTGAACGACCGCCCAAACCTGGAGGAGGGACCTAGTCGTCGAGGATCGACTCGAGCAGGTTCCGGAGCCAGCGCTGGAGAGGATCGTCGTCGTGTCGGCGATGCCAGACCGCCTGAAGCACGAAACCGGGAATGGCCAGCGGCGGCTCCAGACACACCAGCGCCGGCCGACGGCGGCTCCCGGGGCCCGAGCACGCGGCCGGGTTGCCGAGCGCAGCGGGGATCGTGGCGATGTAGTCGGTCTCGGCTACGATCCTCAGGGCGCTCTCGAAGTACGGCACGCGGACCGCGACGGTCCGCTCGAGGCCGCGCTGCGCGAGTACGCGGCTCACGAGGCTGTCCGCGTCGCCACCGAGGGGATAGACGACCACGTGCTCTAGCGCACAGAAGCGCCGCAGCGTCAGCTTCCGCCGGGCGACGGGGTGATCCTGGCGCACGATGCTGCGGAAGCGCTCGTGGAGAAGGTCCGCGGCCCGCAGCTCCTCCGGCAGGCGGCCGACCTTGGGCACGACGAGGAGCTCCAAACGGCCTGCCGCGAGCTGCGAGAAGACGTCGCGACCTGCGGGTTCGATCTGCACGTCGAGCCGCGGTGCGCGTCGCACCAGTCGCCCGACGAATTCGTGGACGACGGCTCCGAGCGCGTGCTCGGTCGCGGCCAGGCGCACGGTCCCGGCCGCAGTGGCCGGGTCGAACGCCCGCGGCGGGCGAAGGAGCCCGCGGAGCCCGTCGAGGCTGACCGTGAGCGGCTCGCGCAACCCCGCAGCGCGAGCCGTGAGCAGCATCTTGCGACCCGCGGGGACGAGCAGCGGATCGTCGAACCACTCGCGAAGTTGGCCGAGGCTCCGGCTCATCGCCGATTGCGTCACGCCGAGGCGGACCGCCGCACGCGTGACGCTTCGCTCGACCAACAGCCAGTGCAGCGCGAGCAGCAAGTTGAGGTTCATTTGCTCGAGCCGGGGCTCGGCGCTCGCGCGGCTCGGTGGAGAATGATTCTTGCTCATGTGTCACTATACCAATCATGCATTGGACTGATGCATCCGTCTGGCGCAGCCTCGACCCATGGCCTCCGACGAGGGTGCAACCGCGCGACGCGCCAAACGACGCCGCCGACTCCTGAAATACGTCGCGCTCGGCGCGGTGCTCGTGCTCGGTGCGGTGCTCCTGCTCGTCCGCGCTGGCTTTCGCTCGCTCGATGTCACCGCCTACGCGCTACCCGTGCAGCGGCCGACCACCTGGGAGGAGATCCTCGCGCGCCCGCGACCGGTCACCGTCGAGGTGCTGCTCACCGGCACCGTCGATGGTGATCGTCTCGTAGTCCTGGACGAGAGCGATCCCAACATCAAGAAGGTTGGTGACCATCTTACGCCGAGCACAGTGTCGGCCTACTGGGTGCATCACCCGACCGAGCGCGACTACCTGATCGACGCCGGCCTCGCCCGCG